>NZ_JBTYMC010000051.1:0-32479 GCF_054880855.1 Streptomyces sp. S6
GGCGCGGCGGGGCGGCTGGGCGACCGGGGACTCCACCGCCGTACGACCGGTGCCGCGCTGGCGCTGCTCACCGTCTCGTGGCTGCCGCTGGCGTTCACCGAGCGCTCGCTGTGGGCGCTGGTCGCCGGTGTGGTCCTGCTGGACCTCGCCGTGCAGGCGGTGCACGTCACCAACCAGACCCTGATCCACGCGGCGCACCCCGACGCGGGAAGCCGGGTGATCGGCGGATACATGATCTTCTACTCGGTCGGCAGCGCGGTCGGCGCCCTCGCGGCCACTTCCCTCTACGCCGTGGCGGGTTGGGCGGCCGTCTGTGTGCTGGGTGCGGGGTTCAGCTGTCTGGGGCTCGTGCTGTGGGCGGTAATCGAGTGGTGGCCCGGTGAGGGGATCGGCATACTGCGCCGGTGACTGGAACTGTGCTGCTGCGTCCTCGTGCTCTGGCGCCCGGGGATCTCGTCGTCGTCGCGTCGTTGTCCGGGCCGTTGCACGCCGAGTACGAGCCGGATCTGGAGCGGGCGGTGGCGGTGCTGGAGGGGATGGGGTTCCGGGTGCGGCGGGCGCCGCTGCTGGAGGTGGGGCGGCGCAGGTGGTGGGGTGCGGGGACGCCGGGGGAGATCGCGGGGGAGTTCAACGCGCTGCTGCGGGATCCGGAGGTGCGGGCGATCGTCGCGCACGACGGAGGGCAGAACGTGCTCGGGTACCTCGACCTCATCGACTTCGACGCGGTCCTCGCGGACCCGAAGCCGATCCTCGGGTACAGCGACATCTCGTTGCTGCACCTCGTGCTGCACGCCCGCACCGGACTGGTCGGGTTCCACGCCGACGTCGCCACCTCCGGCCTCGGCGGCAAGTGGCGGACCGCGCCGCCTGAGCGGCGAGCCGTGCTGGAGAAGCTGTACTCGACCCTGCTGACCAGCGGTGACCCGATCGGCGCGCTGCCGGTCACACCGTCCTGGGAGTGCTGGCGGGCGGGCCGGGCCGAGGGTCCGCTGATCGGCGGGGTGATCAACCGCATCGCGCTCGCGCAGGCGACGCCGTACGCGCTTCCCCTGGAGCGGTTCGACGGCGCGGTGCTGTTCTGGGAGGAGATGGGCGGGCAGGCGGCGCACGTGTGGAGCTACCTCCAGGTGCTCCGCCACTCCGGCATCCTCGACCGGATCTCCGGCATGGTCGTCGGCATCCCGCACGACATCGACGGGCTCGGCACCTCCGGCACCGCCCCCGCCCTCGCCGAACTCGTCCTCGACGCCCTCGGCGACCGCGACATCCCGGTCCTCGGCGGCGTCGAGTTCGGCCACGCCGGACCCAACCTGCCGATGCCGGTCGGCGTCCGCGCCGCACTCGACGCGGGCGAGCGCACCCTCGCCCTCCTCGAACCGGCCGTCCGCACCCCCTAACGCAGCAGCCGGGGCACCACCCGCACGTATACGACCATCCCCACGACCTCCACCAGCGTCTGCGCCACGACGACCACCCCGGCCACCGCGAAGGCGTCGGGCAGCGACAGCGCCAGAGGCAGGACGACCAGCGAGTTACGGGTGGCACCCGTGAAGACGATCGCCCGCCCGTCCCGCGTGCCGAGCCGGAACATCCGGACGACGGCCAGCGCGGCGAACGGCATCACGACGAGGAACGCCACGTAGACCGGCACGACACGGACGACGTCGGCCAGCCGGCCCGTGCCGTCGAGCTTCGGGACCTGGGAGGCGACGACGGTCAGCAGGGTGACGGCCATGAGGGGAACCATGCTCACACCCACGGCGTCCACGACGCGCCGCCCCGCCCACGCCTGCGTGAGCCACGCGAGCGCCAGCGGCACGACGATCAGCACGAGGAACGCCTCCACGAAGGGCCCGGTGTCGACGACCTCCGCGAGATCCGGCCCGAGGAACAGGAACAGGTACCCCGGCAGCAGCACCATCTGCGCGAGCAGCAGCAACGGCGTCGCCGCGAGGAGCCGCTCACCGCTGCCGCCCGCGAGAGAGCTGAAGACGATCACATAGTCGACGCACGGCGCGAGCAGCACCAGCAGCACCCCGAGCCGCACGGCCCGGTCGGCGGGCAGCAACCCCGACATGCCCAGGGCGACGAGCGGCACGACGACGAAGTTCACCACGAGCGCCGCCCCGAGGAAACGCCCCGCCCGCAGCGAACGGACCAGCTCGGCGGCCGGCACCTGGAGGAACGTCACGTACAGCAGGGCCGCCAGCGCCGGGTTGATCGCGTGCTCCAGGCCGGGCCCGGCACCGGGGGCCGTCAGCCCGAGGACCCCGCCGACGCCCAAAGCGCCGATGTAGAAGGCGACTTGGTGGCGTTCAAGGGCGGAAGCGCAGGACAAGGGGGACACTCCTGAGGAGGGGGTGGAAGTCCCGACCGTAGCGCCCGGTGGACGGTCGGCGTCCGCGCGTAGAAAACGTATTCCACTCCAACCTCTTGTGACAAACCTGTTTCGGCCCTACGGTCACGGCAAACGGTTACTACCCAAACGGCACCCCCTTTCTCCGGAGGACCGATGAGCACCACGCGTACGAGATCCCTGGCCGGCGTCACCCTCTGTCTCTCCCTCGCGCTGACCGCCTGCGGCGGCGGTGACGACGACAGCGCGGCGGGCAGGACCAGCAAGGGCGACGTCAGCTTCGAGTTCTGGGGCTGGACGGAAGGCATCCAGCAGCAGACCGAGGTGTGGAACAAGGCGCACCCCGAGACCCAGGTGAAGTACGTCAACGCCGCCGGGGACACCGTCTACCAGAAGCTCCGCGCCGCCATCACCTCGGGCAACGCGCCCTGCCTCTCCAAGATGGACGGCATGAACCTGGCGACCTTCGCCGCCGACGGCCTCCTCACCGACATCAGCAAGCTCGCCGCCCCCTACCAGGCGCGCTACACCGTCCCGGCGTGGAACGCGGTCAGCCCCGGCGGCGCCACCTACGGCATCCCCACGGGCTCCTCCCCGCTGTTCACCGCCTACCGCGCCGACCTCTTCGCGAAGTACGGCGTCAAGGCGCCGACGACGTGGGCCGACGTCATCGCGGCCGGAAAAGCGGTGCAGGCGAAGGACAAGGGCGTCAAGATCTTCAACATGGCCGGCGAGGACCCGAGCACCCTCGTCGACCTCTCCTGGCAGGCGGGCGCCGCGTGGTACAAGCTCGCCGGGGACCACTGGGAGATCGGCTTCACCTCACCCGAGGCGCTCAAGGCCGCCGACATCGTCCAGCAACTGGTGGACGACGGCCTCGCCTCCAACGCCTCGTACTCCGACCCGGGTGTCTTCAAGACCTGGGACCTGGGGCGGACGATCCTGATGACCACGTCCACCTGGCAGTTGCCGATCTACGACACCAACTTCCCGAAGTCCAAGGGGACATGGCAGCTCGCCCCCGCCCCCGTCTTCGACCCGGCCAAGCCCCGCACGTCCAGCAACTTCGACGTCACCGCCGTCCTCAAGGGCTGCAAGTACCCCGACAGGGCGGCCGAGTTCGCGGCCTGGCTGTCCAGCAGCAAGGAGTCCCTGACGGCCCTCACGGACCCCGCCTCCAAGTCGGGCCTCTTCCCGGCGGTGAAGGACGTCTCGCCGTACGTCGGCAAACTCGTCCCGCCGGACATGTTCAACGGGAAGTCGAACAGCGAGCAGATCATCACGGCCTCCGCCGCCCAGGTCGGCGACCAGTGGAGCTACGGGCCGAACTACGCGGCCATGTACTCCGAGATGCAGAAGGAGTGGGGGAAGGTCATGAAGAAGCAGCTCACCGTGAAGGACATGCTGACGCACCTTCAGGACTGGGTGCTGACCGACCTGAAGAACAAGGGCGTCAAGGCCGCCGCGGCCGGCTGAGAAAGAGCGGGAGACATCGTTGTCCACCCTGATGCGACCGGCGAAGGCGGCCTCCACGGCCCCCGCCCCGGTCAGACGAAAGAGGAGACGCGGCGGAGCCAAGGGCCTGCTGTTCATGCTGCCCTTCCTCCTCGGCTTCCTCCTCACCTACGTCGTCCCCATCGGCTACGCCTTCGGCCAGAGCCTCCAGGAGAAGAAGAGCAGCGGCATCGGCTTCGGCCCCACCCGCACCGTCTTCGCCGGCTTCGCCCACTTCTCGGCGATCCTCGCCGACGGCGGTTTCTGGACGGCGATGCTGCGCACCCTCCTCTTCGGCGCCGCGCAGATCGCCGTCATGCTGGGCGTCTCCCTCCTGCTGGCCCTGCTCCTCGACGGCGTCGCCGCCCGCGCGGTGCGGTTCTTCCGCGCCGGGCTGCTCATCCCGTACGTCATCCCCGGCGTCGTCTCCACCCTGATCTGGCTGTTCCTCTACAGCCCGACCGCGAGCCCGATCGCCGACCTGCTCGGCTCGGACGTCTCGTTCTTCGGCGGCGTCAACACCTATCTGTCGCTGGGGAACCTGCTGACCTGGCAGGGCATCGGGTTCAACATGATCCTGATCTCCGCCTCCCTCCAGGCGCTGCCGCGTGAGCTGTACGAGGCGGCGCGGATCGACGGCGCGAAGGAGTGGCGGATCGCCTGGTCCATCAAGGTCCCGAACATCACCGGGATCCTCGTCCTGACCGGCATGTTCTCCCTGATCGGACGGCTCCAGCTGTTCACCGAGCCACTGTTCCTCAGGTACGTGGCGCCGGAGTCGATCAGTACGGACTTCACACCGATGCTGGAGATCTTCGACCGGGCGTTCAAGACCGGCGACTACCAGTACGCCGCCGCCGAGTCCCTCGTCCTCGCCGTCGTCACCGGCATCCTCGCCTTCGTCTTCTACCGCGTCACGAACAGGAAGGTCTCATGAACGCCGGGGTCCGTCCCAGCCGCCCTGCGGTGGCGCTCACCACCGGGCTGCTGATCGTCTTCCTGCTGTACTCCCTCGCGCCGACCTGGTTCCTGCTGGTCGCGTCGACGAAGAACCAGACCGACCTGTACTCGACGTTCGGGCTGTGGTTCTCCGGCAACCACCTCGCCGACAACTTCCAGGCCGTGTGGGAGTACCACGACGGGGTGTTCGGGCGGTGGATCTTCAACTCGGTGCTCTACTCGACCGTCGGGGCCGCCGGTTCGACGCTCATCTCGCTGGCCGCCGGGTACGGGCTCGCGAAGTACGAATTCCGGGGCCGGGGCGCGCTGTTCGGGGTCATCGTCGGGGCGTCGCTGCTGCCGAGCACCCTGCTGGCGTTCCCGCTGTACCTGGTGTTCGCGGAGATCGGGCTCACCAACACGGTGTGGGCGGTGCTCATCCCGTACTTCATCAACCCGTTCGGCGTGTACCTCGGCAAGGTCTACGCCGACAGCTCCGTCCCCGCCGAACTCCTGGAGGCCGCCCGGATCGACGGGGCGAGCGAGACGCGCGTCTTCTTCTCGATCGCCCTGCGGCTGATGCGGACCGGCGGCATCACCATCTTCATGCTCGACTTCGTCAACATCTGGAACAACTTCTTCCTCCCCCTGTTCATGCTCAACGGCGAACGCTCCTTCCCCGTGACCCTCGGCCTCTTCTCCTGGGTCCAGCAGGCGCAGACCTCCCGCGACATGAACACCCTCGTCCTCAGCGGATCCCTGCTGTCGATCATCCCGCTCGCCGTGTTCATGTTCTCCCTCCAGAAGTACTGGCGCAGCGGCATCCTCATGGGCAGCCTCAAGTGACACCGAGAGGGAGCTTCACCTGTGACCGTCCGCCTCTTCTCCACCACCCTCGGCCCCGCCGACGGCCCCGCCCTGCTCCTCGTGCACGGCTGGGGCGGCGATGGCCGTGAATGGTCCCGCCACGCCGAGGAGCTGGCGGCCCGGTACCGGGTGATCGTCCCCGACCTGCGCGGCCACGGCCGCTCGGAGGTACCCGACACGGGCAACACGCCCGTCGAGATGGCGGACGACCTGGCGGCGCTGATCCGGGGCAGCGCCCCCGTGGTCGCCGTCGGCCACTCCATGGGCGTCCAGGTCGTCAGCCAACTCGCCGACCGGCACCCGGAGTCGGTCCGCTCCCTCGTCGCCCTCGACCCGGCGCACGGCGCGCACGGCACCGAAGTCGACGGGATCCCGGCCCGGTTGGCGCTGTACGAGAGCCAAGGGGCCCGCGCGGCGGCCGAGTTCGTCGCGGGCGCGTTCTCCCCGCAGGCCCCGCCCGGCCTGCGCACCGCCCACATCCGCACGATGCTCGGCACGCCGGACCACGTCATCGCGCAGGCGTACGCCGGGATGTACGTCGACCCGGGGGCGATCGGCGTGCGCGAACACACCGAGGTCCATCTGGGCCGCCGCACGCATCCGGCGCTCACCGTCTGGACGTCGGCCGAGGCGGCGGAGTGGGAGAGGGGGTGCCTGGGGACGTCCGGATCGCGTGTCGAACACTGGGCCGGGGTGGGGCACTACGTGCACGAGGAGCAGCCGGAGCGGACCGTGCGGCTGATCGAGGAATGGGTGCGATGAGTTTCGGGCGGGCCGGGAGTCTCATCAGACGACCGTGCCCACCCCATGGAGGACCCCATGCCGCAGTCCACCGGACGCCCGCCCGTCGTCGACCTCGCCACCTGGCAGAGAGCCCGGGACGAACTGCTGGTCCGCGAGAAGGCGCACACCCGTGAGGGTGACGCGATCGCGGCGGCCCGGCGCCGGCTCCCGATGGTGGAGTTCGACGCGAAGACCGAGGTCGTCGGGGCGGACGGACCGGTCCCGTTCCTCGACCTGTTCCAGGGCCGGGACGAACTCGTCGTCTACCAGCACATGTGGCACGACGGCGCCCCGCACCAGGACCAGTGCCCGGGCTGCACCACCACCGCCTGGCACCTCCAGGACGCCGCCGTCTACCTCGGCGCGCGCGGCGTCTCCTACGCCGTCCTCACCGAAGGACGCTGGGACGAGGTCGCCCCCTACGTCGACTTCATGGGCTACACCGAGCCCTGGTACTCGGTGCACGGCATCGACGCGGCACCCGTCATCGACATGGGACGCCTCACCTGCTTCCTCCGCGACGGCGACCGCGTGTACATGACCTACTGCACGACCGGCCGGGGCAACGAACGCGTCAACTCCGCCTTCGGCCTCCTCGACATGACGCCCTACGGCCGGGGCGAAGCCTGGGAGGACACCCCCGAAGGCTGGCCCGAGGGACGCGACGCGTGCTGGTTCTGGAGCACGGACGCGGACGGCAACCCGACGTGGGGGCCGACGGGCCGCGCGGTCCCGCAGTGGACGCGCCCCGGAGCGGGACCGGTGGGGGCGCGGGAGGGGAACGGCCGCTGCCACTGACGAGGTGAGTACGCCTACTCATGCCACCCCACCCCCCGCCGGGGACGATAGGCGCGGAACGGCACGAGCGGGGGAGAACAAGGGCATGGGCAGATTCCTGGGCGGGGTCGCGGCGGTCGCCGTGGCCGTCGCGGCGCTGGTGTTCGCCTACACGGCGGGCGCATCCGGCGAGGCCGTCCTCACCGTCGGCGCGGGGGTCCTGAGCCTCCTGTGGCTGACACTCCTGCTGACCCTCCCCTGGAACCTGTACTTCCGCGCCCACACGGTCCTCGCGGAGATCGCCGTCAGCCGGGAGAAGGGCATCGAGGTCCCCCCTGCGCGGGACACCGAGGCCGCCCGCATCGCCCGCGCGATGCTGCGCACGGCCCTCGCCGGTCACCTCCTGACAGCGGCGGTCGTCCTCGCGGTCACCTGGGCCACCGGCGGCCTCACCGGCTACTGGTTCGCCGGGTTCTTCCTGCTCAGCACCCTCTTCCGGCCCGCCGGAGCCTACTTCGGCCAGCTCAGGCGCCGACTGCGCACCCTGCTCAGGGAGGTCACCCACCCCCGCGACGACGTCGTCGACCTGCGCGCCCGCCTCGCCCGAACGGAGGCCGCGCACCAGGTCCTTGAGGAGAAGGCCGAGGAACAGTACCGGGCCCTCGCCGAACTCCGCCGCACGGTCGACGCGCTGACCGCGACGACGTACCAGCGCGCCGAGGAGACCGACCGCCGACTCGCCGCGCTGGGACGGGAGTTCGAGGCCACGATCGACCGCCTCACCGACAACAAGGAGATCATCGCGGGCGTACGGGCGTTCCTGCGCCTGCTGCGCACACCCGACGTCCTCGACGGGTGACGGCCGCCGGAGGCGCGGCGCTGACGGTAAGTCAAGACTTACCTTTGTGCGCGGCCACCCGCATAGTGGTGAGCCGCACCCAGAGGAGGCCCACCGTTGTCGCAGATCAGCGACGGTCCCGCGCGTCAGGTGACGGCGCAGCAGGCTCACGTTTCCACCATGTACGGACTGTTCGACGAGCGCGTCGCCGCCTCCCGGGCCCAACTCGCCGCCGTCCTCGGCGAGTTGGCGGACGGCGGACGTGAGGTGTACGAACGTGACCTCGCCGCCGCCCGCCTCACCGGCGAGATCCGCCGCCTGGAGGCCGCCGAGAGCGGCATGGTCTTCGGCCGGATCGACAGCGCCGACGGCACCGCCCTGCACATCGGCCGCCTCGGCCTGCACACCGACGACCACGACCTCCCCCTCCTCGTCGACTGGCGCGCGGAGGCCGCCCGCCCCTTCTACGAGGCGACCGCCGTCAGCCCGATGGGCCTGCGCCGCCGGCGCCACCTGCGCCTGACCGGCCGCGCGGTGAGCGCCGTCAACGACGAACTCCTCGACGGCTCCGAGGCGGGACCCGACGACGTCCTCGGCGACAACCCGCTCACCGAAGTCCTCCAGGCCCGCCGCACGGGCCGGATGGGGACGGCGGTCGCCACCCTCCAGGCCGAACAGCACGCGATCGTCCGCTCGGCGAACCGGGGCGTGACCGTCGTCCAGGGCGGCCCCGGCACCGGAAAGACGGTCGTCGCGCTGCACCGGGCGGCGTACGCGCTGTACGCGTTCCCGCGCGCCGCCGAACGCGGGGTGCTGGTCCTCGGCCCGAACACCCGCTTCCTCGACTACGTCTCCCAGGTGCTGCCCTCCCTCGGGGAGAACGATGTCGTCCTCGCGACCTGCGAGGAACTCGCCGGGATCACGCCGAAGACGACGGAGCCGCCCGAGTCGGCGCGGATCAAGGGGAGTTCGGCGTTCGCGGACGCGCTGGCCGCCGTGGTGCGGGGACGGCAGGCGGTGCGCGGGGGCTTCGCCGTGCAGGGGGTCCGGCTCGCGGAGCACGAGGTCGCGCGGGCCCGGGACGCCGCCGTCGCGACCGGCCTCGGGCACAACCGCGCCCGGCAGATCTTCAAGGAACTCCTCGTGGACGCCGTCACCGACGCCCTCGAACGCGAGGCCCTGGAGACCCTGGACCGCTTCGACACCGAGTTCACCGAGGCGACCGGCCTCGACCTCGACCGCGTCGCCGGAGCCGACCTGCGCAAACTGGGCTACGACGACGAGCCCGCCGGCGACGCCGCCGACGAGTTCGACGCGGACGCCGTACGGGACACCCTGCTGGACGACGACGCCGTGGACCGCGCGGTCGAGGCGCTGTGGCCGACGCTCACGCCCGAGGACGTCGTCCACGCGCTGTTCCGTTCGCTCGACACGTACCTCCCCCAACTCGACTCAGGCGAACGCGCGTTGCTGGAGCGGACACCCGGCGACCCCTGGTCCGACGCGGACGTCCCCCTGCTGGACGAGGCGGCGAGCCTCGTCGACGGACCGCCCGCGCGGACGTACGGGCACGTCGTCGTGGACGAGGCGCAGGAACTCACCGACATGCGGTGGCGGATGGTCGTCAGGCGCTGTCCCGCCCGCTCGATGACTCTCGTCGGGGACTTCGCGCAGGCGGGACCGACGACGCGCGCACGCGACTGGGCCGAGGCGCTCACACCGCACCTCGGCCCGCGCTTCGACCTGCACACCCTCACGGTCAGCTACCGCACGACCGTCGAGATCCTGGCCACCACCCACGACCTGCTGACCCGCATCGCCCCGGGCCAGACCCCCAGCAGCGCCATCCGGCACGGCGACACACCCCGCACCCTCACCGCCGGCCCGGAGTCCCTCACCGCCACCCTCACGGCGGAACTCCGCGCCCAGCACGCGGCCCACCCCGGCGAACTCCTCGGCGTCATCTGCGCGGACGCCCGTGTGGACGCGCTGCACGCCGCCGGGGTGACCCGCTGGGCCCAGCTGATCCCCGCCTCCCAGGCGCGCGGCCTGGAGTTCGACGGCGTCGTCGTCCTCGACCCCGACGGCATCACGGCCGCCCGGCCCGGCGGGGAGCGGGATCTGTACGTGGGGCTGACCCGGGCGACGAAGCGCCTGTGCACCATCGCCCCGGGCCGCCCGGGAACAGGGTCAGCGGACCTCTCGTGAGTAGGGTGCCACCGCGATCCGGTCGATCAGCGGGGCGTACCGGGAACGCAGGAGCACCCCGGGGAAGGTGTCGGAGGCGTACGTCGTCCCGTCGAAGTCGGGCAACTCCTCCGACCTGAACGACACAGTGTTCGCGCCCTTCTTGAGCTGCACCGCAACCGTCAACTCCCAGAAGTTGTCCTGGTGGAAGCTGTGCGGGAAGCTCACCCGCCGCACCGCCCCGCCGTTGACACTGATGTCGGCGTGCCGGGCCAGCGGGTCCGGGTTGTAGTGGGTGGCCGGGGACTGCTCCGGGTTGGAGTAGCGGATGCGCAGCGCGTACAGGCCGGGATTGTCGGCGGTGACGGTGAAGGTCGCCGTGTTGTCGTTGCCGGGGTCGCCGCCGACACCGGTGACGGCCGTGCCGTCGGTCGCCAGGGGGAGGTCGGCGAGGGTGGCGGTCCCGGTGAGAACGGCGGTCTGCGCCTCGTACGTCCGCACGGGAAGACGGCCCTCGGTGGGTGTGACGGTCAGCCGGTCGAGCAGCGCCGGTACCGAACTCCCGGTCAGCGTCACCTTGTTGACGCCACCGGAGAGGGAGACGGCGACCTCCCGCTTACCGGGGCCGAGCTTCAGCACCTCGTTCCCGTTGACGGACAGCCGCGCGCCCACGCCGCCGAGGGCGTCGACCTTGAGGGTGGCCTCGCGGTCGGCGGGGGAGTACACCCAGAACGTCGCCGTCTGCCCCCGGCCGACCTGCGCCGCGCCGGACCCGGTGAGCGCGGGGCCGTACACGGGACGCGCCCCGCCTGCGAGCCACGCCAACTCACCCTCGTACACCCGGGTGTCGGCCTTCGGCGACGGCAGGGACAGCGTGAGGCGGTCGACGATCGCGTCCCCCTTCGTGCCACGTTTGCCGTCGAGGCTCTTCGCGGCGAGCGTCAAGGTGTGGCGGCCCTTGGTGAGTTGGACCTTGGTGTCGGCGTGGTCCCAGACGACCCACTTGTAGCCGAGGGGGAGGTGCACCTCCTGTTCGGCGGCGCCGTCCACACGCAGGAAGACGTTCGTGGGCCCCTGTTCCTGGACCTTGTCGTAGGTGTTGAGGGAGTTGGCGAAGACACTCAGGTCGTAGCTGCCGTCCTCGGGCACGTCGACCGCGAAGTCGAGGGTGACGTCCGAGCCGGTGCGCAGCCCGCCGACGTCGTACCCGCCGGACGTGTAGAACTTCGACACGTCGGACGTCGACCCCTCGGGCCCGTTCTTCGTCCACCCGGACCCGGTGTGCGCCGCGTCCTCCGCCTCGTACGACCCCTGCCAGCGCACCGGCGCCGACTGCGTGCCGAGCGCCTTTCCGGCCGGGGTGAGGACGATCTCGTACGCCGACGACTCCTTGAGTACGGGCAGCGTGCCGTCACCGAAGTCCACGACGACCGTCCCGTCCGCCGCGACCTTCAGGTTCTGCTCCGCGAGGAGCTTCGGACCCGAGTTGTCGCCGATCTGCCCGCTCCAGTCGATCTCCCGTACCCAGGCGTGGACTTGGGAGCCGAACACCTTGCGCGGGACGCCGGAGAACGTGATGTGTCCCTTGCCGTTCGAACCGCCGAAGAGCAGCCGCGCCTGCTTCTTGCCCTCGTCGAGCGTGGCGACGCCCTGCATCGTGTAGTTCCGGCCCGGGAACGGCGGGGTCACGGAGACGGTGTGGCCGCTCATCGAGGCGTACGAATTCAGCAGCCACCACTGCCCGTTGCCCCGGTTCGACTGGACCGCCGAGTCGGAGAGGTTGCCGTCGATGTTCCAGTACGCGATGTCCGCGTCGACCTTGGACTCCTCGATCGCCGAGACCCACTGGATCATCTGGCCCGGCACCGAGGTGTGGTAGTTGAACGCGTACTCGTTGATGTTGACCGGCAGTGGGCCGATCCCCAACTCCCGCTCCCAGCCCCGGTATTCGGCGACACTCTGCCGCACCGCCTCCGGGTGGCTCAGCTCGTGCCAGGTGACGACGTCGGGCAGCGTCCCCGCTGCCTTCGCGTGCGTGAGGAAACCCTTCACCTGGGCGTACAGGACACTGGTGTTGGGCCCCGCGATCCGCGCGGCCGGCATCTTCCCCTTGATCAGCCTGTACGCCGAGTCCCACGCGGCGAAGTAGTCCGCCGGATCGCTCAGCCAACTGACCTTGTTGTAGCTCCACTCGCCGGTCCCGAACATGTTGCCCTCGGGTTCGTTGAACGGCACGAAGACGATGTTGTCCTGGTACTGCTTCGGCAACCGAAGTACCTGGTCCACCTGGTGGGCCATCTTCTCCTCGTACAGCTTCAGCCTCTCCGCCGGAGTACTCCCCGGCCACTGGTACGGGAAGCCCCGGTGGATGTCCGTCATGTAGATGTAGACGTCGCCGTCCGTGGAGTCCGCGAGCGGCTTCACCACGTCCAGCGCGTCCGCGCCCGGGTGCTGCGGCCCGTCCTGCGCCTTGGTCGACACGGTCCGCAAGCCCATGCCCTCGATGAGGTTGTTCGTCGGCACGTCCGGCCCGTACACCCCGTACAGCGTCCCCGACGCGCCGCCGTGGAACTTGCCGGTGTCGGAGGCGAGGTCGACGGTCAGCGCGCCTTCGCGGACGACGGTGACGGTCGCGGTGACGGCATGTCCGGCGGCGGTTCCGGCGACGGTGAACGTGCCGGGTCTCGCGTACTTGTCGGCGGGGACGGCGTCCCAGGTGATCGGGGCGTCGCGGTCGTAGCCGTCGGAGTAGGCGGCGCGCGCCGAGGCGGGCAGGGGCGGGGCCGTGCCGGTCGTCGTGCGGCCCTCGAAGGCCGTCTGCGAGAGCGCGGTGAGTGTGGGGAGCGTGCCGACCTGGCTCGCGACCTGCTCGGGGCTGAGGGCGGTGTGCCAGACGGCGAAGTCGTCGATCGAGGCCTTGAGGAGGGGGTCGGGGTAGAAAGACTTGCCGATGTAGCCGGCCGTCGTCGCCGAACCGGAGAGGAGGTCCTTCGCCTTGACGGTCGTCGCCGCCGAGGAGACCGCGACGCCGTCGAGGTAGGTGGTGACCTGGCCCGCGGCGGTGTCCAGGGTGACGGTGACGGTCCGCCACTGGTCGGCCGGGAGCGGGGCGTACCCGGAGACCTGCGCCTCGCCGCCTCCGCCGCCCGTGGTGAGGGCCGTGCGCAGGACGCCGCCGTTGGAGGGGGTCGTGAACAGGTACTTCGAGGTGTCGGTGCCGAGGTCGAAGATCCGCTGCCAGGGGGAGGAGTCGGTACCCCATTTCACGCGGGCCGAGACCGTCAAGTCGCTGGCGTCGCCGATGACTTCGCGCGGGAGGCGGACGTACGCACCGGCCGAGGTGGGGGCGCCGCCGGGCAGGGCCAGGGCCTTGCCGCCGGTGGCGCCGGCGACGGAGGCGGCGGTGGAGGGGTTGACCAGGGTCGCGGTGAGGTTGTTGCCGGAGATGTCGGGGATGGTGCCGGAGGCGGTGTCGTCCTGGTCGAAGGTGTAGTGGGCGACGGGGGTGGGGGTGTCCGGCACGGCGTGGGCGGGGGTGGTGGGGGTGGCCAGGAGGCCGGCGCCGAGGGCGAGGGCCACGGCGGCGGGGGCGCGGCGTGGGGCGTCTCTCTCAGGGGATGGCATGGATCGCGTCCTCAATCCTGTGGGTCGTCATGAGTCGAACCGGTTCGATGTGGGCGGGTGCTGTTGCCGAGCGGGCTTGTGGGGGCGGGGAGGCGGAGGGATCAGTTCATCGAACCGGTTCGGGAAGCTAGCACCGGCGCGCGGGCCCGGCAATCCCCCCGGCACCGCTTGTTTCCGGCGTCCACGAAGCTCGTCGGAGGTGTTGACAGCGGTTCCGGCAGTTCCTACCTTCACTTCACGCGAACCGGTTCGACAGCCCGGGGCGTGGCCGAACCGGTTCGACCCAGCAGGAGTGCCCGTGAACATCGGTGAGATCGCGCGGCGGGCCGGTGTCTCCCGGAGCACCGTCTCGTACGCGCTCAGCGGCAAGCGCCCCGTCTCCGACGAGACGCGCCGCAAGATCCAGCGCGTCATCGACGAACTCGGCTACCGCCCCAACGCCTCCGCCCGTGCCCTTGCCAACGGCCGCACCAGCACGATCGGCCTGGTCTTCCCGCCCGCCGGCGACCACTACACCGGCATGCAGCTCGATTTCATCGGCAGCGTCGTCGAGGCGGCGGCCTCCTACGACTACGACGTCCTGCTCTCCCCGAGCGGCGTCGACAGCGACCGCTCCTTCCAGCGCCTGCTGGGGGAGCGGCGGGTGGACGGCGCGATCCTCATGGAGATCCGCCTCCAGGACGACCGCGTCGACCACCTGGCCGCGCTCGGCTTCCCCGCCGTCACCATCGGCCGCACCGCGCACCCCGAGACGAGCTGGTGGGTCGGCGTCGACCACACCGCGCTCGCCGCCGCCTGCGTCCACCACCTGGCCGACCTCGGCCACCGCCGGATCGCCCTCGTCAACCGCCCCGAGCATTTCCTGCGCGCCGGCTACGAGTCGGCCCACCGAGGACTCGACGGCTTCACCAAGGCCGCCGCCGAACGCGGGCTGACCGTCAGGGCGTACCCCTGCGGGGACGACGCCGCCTCGGGGCAGGCGTGCGTGGAGCGGATGCTGCACGACGACCCCGGCATCAGCGCCCTCGTCACCCTCAACGAGGCGTCCCTGGGCGGCGTCCACCGGGGCCTCGCGCACGCCGGGCGCCAGGTCCCGCGCGACTTCTCCGTCACCGGGATCGTGGCCGCCCGCTGGGCGGAGACGGTCACGCCGCAGCTCACGGCGGCCGACGTACCGGCGGAGGAGATGGGACGGCGCGCAGTCGACCTCCTGGTGGAACGGCTGGACCAGCCCGACGCGCCGCCCCGCCACCACCTCCTCACACCCCCGATCTCACTGCGGGCCAGCACCGGACCCGCAGTGCCGCACACCTCGTAACACCCCGCACGTTCCTGCCCACCCCGCGCATGTCCTCGCCTCGCCATGCCCGCAACCAAAGGAACCCCGCGATGAACAGCTCCTCCAGACAACGCCGTCTGACCGCCGCAGCCCTGACCGCCCTCGCCGTGGCCACCGCCGCCACCGCCTGCTCCTCCGGCTCTTCCGGGTCGTCCGGTTCCTCCGGGTCCGACGGCAAGGGCTCCTACACCGTCTGGGACCCCTACCCGCAGTTCACGAAGGACTCGGCGTGGGTGAAGCTCCTCGACCGGTGCGGCACCGAGGCCGGCGTGAAGGTCAAGCGGACCGGCTTCGACACCAGCGACCTCCCCAACAAGACGCTCCTCGCGGCCCAGCAGGGCAACTCCCCGGACGTCCTCGTCGTCGACAACCCGGTCGTCTCCACCCTCGCCGAGGCCGGCGTCCTCACCACGACCGCCGACAACAAGCTCGACACCGCGAAGGTCGACCCCAACCTCCTCGCGGCGGGACAGTCCGGCGGCAAGACGTACGGCACCCCGATCGGCGCCAACACCCTCGCCCTCTACTACAACAAGACCGTCCTCAAGGCGGCCGGCGTCGATGTCGCCACGATCAAGGACTGGGCCTCCCTGACAGCCGCCCTCGACAAGGTGAAGAAGGCCGGCAAGAAGGGCATCACCTTCTCCGCGATCGGCACCGAAGAGGGCAGCTTCCAATTCCTGCCCTGGTTCTGGGGATCCGGCGCCCAGCTCACTCAACTGGACTCCGCCCAGGCCGAGTCGGCCCTCACCCTCTGGAAGGACTGGCTGAAGAACGGCTACGCCCCCAACTCCGTCCTCAACAACACCCAGACCACCAGCTGGCAGGAGTTCGCCACCGGCGACTACGCCTTCGCCGAGAACGGCACCTGGCAGCTCGCCAACGCGGCGAAAGCCGGCTTCGAGTACGGCGTCCTCCCGATCCCCGGCCAGAGCAGTGCCTCCGCGCCCGCCCCGACCGGCGGCGAGTTCGTCACCCTTCCCGTCCAGGACGACACCGCCCGCTACACCACCTCCCAGAAGCTCGCCACCTGCCTCACCAGCGAACAGGGCCTGTACGACACGGACTCCGCGCTCTCCTACGTCGCCCCCACCGCCGGCGTGCAGGCCAAACAGGTCGCCGCGAACGCCGCGTTGAAGCCGTGGGTCGAGGCGGTCAAGTCCGCCAAGGGGCGTACGAGTGACGACCTCGGCACCAAATACCCCAAGATCTCCGAGCAGTTGTGGAAGGCCGTGCAGTCCGCGCTGAGCGGCTCCAAGTCGCCGAAGGACGCGCTGTCTTCGGCGCAGGGCGCGGTCAAGTGACGTTGCAGATGGCACGTGATCAGGCGGCCACCGCTCCGGCGCGCGTGGACAGGCGCCGCCGCTCACCCCAGTGGGCGGCCTGGGCCTTCCTCACCCCGGTCACCCTCTACCTCGTCCTCTTCTACGCCTACCCCCTCTACCGCAACCTCGATCTGAGCCTGCGTCACTACACCGTCCGCTCCTTCGTGCACGGCGACGCGCCCTTCACCGGGCTCGACAACTACCGGACGGTCTTCGACGATCCGACGTTCACGCCCGCGCTCGTCCACACCGTCGTTTTCACCTTCGGGTCCCTGGTGTTCCAGTACGCCATCGGGCTCGCCCTCGCGGTCTTCTTCCACCAGCACTTCCGGCTCTCCGCGACCCTGCGCGCCCTGTTCCTCGTGCCGTGGCTGCTGCCGCTGATCGTGTCGGCGTCGACCTGGTCGTGGATGCTGAACAGCGACTCCGGGATCGTCAACGCGGCACTGAAAGCTGTCGGGCTGGGGTCCGTCAACTGGCTGACGTCGCCGTCCTGGTCGCTGGTCTCGGTGATCGTCGCGAACATCTGGATCGGCGTGCCGTTCAACCTCGTCGTCCTGTACAGCGGGTTGCAGTCCATCCCGGCGAGCCTGTACGAGGCGGCCTCGCTGGACGGGGCGAACGCCTGGCAGCGGTTCCGGTCGATCACCTTTCCCCTGCTGCGGCCCGTGTCCGCGATCACGCTGCTGCTCGGGCTGATCTACACGCTCAAGGTGTTCGACATCATCTGGATCATGACCAAGGGCGGCCCGGCGGACTCCTCGACGACGTTCGCGACCTGGTCCTACCGGCTCGGGTTCGGCAACCTGCTGCCCGCGTTCGGGCCGGGGGCGGCCGTCGGGAACCTGCTCGTCGCCGCCGCGCTGGTGTTCGGGTTCGGGTATCTCAGGGTGCAGCGGAAGCAGGCGATGGCATGAATCGGGGTTTTTTCAAGAGGGGTTGGAAGACCGGAGTCGGGCTGCTGCTGACCGGGGTCATGCTCTTCCCGGTCTACTGGATGGTCAACGTCTCGTTCACCCGGGACCAGGACATGCGCAAGAGCCCGCCCGACCTGTTCCCCACGCACGGCACGCTCGCCGGGTACCGCAGAGTCCTCGACGACCAACTCCCCTACCTGGGCACGAGCTTGGGTGTCGGGCTCGGGACGGTCGTCCTCACCGTCGCGCTGTCCGCGCCCGCCGGGTACGCACTGGCGAAACTCCGGCCACGCGGCGGGGGCGTGCTGAGCTTCGTGCTGCTGGCCGCGCAGATGATCCCCGGGATCATCATGGCGATGGGGTTCTACGCGATCTACCTCCAGCTCGGGGTGCTCCAGTCGGTGCCGGGGCTGATCGTCGCGGACTCCACGCTCGCCGTGCCGTTCGGGGTGCTCATCTTCACCGCGTTCATGTCCGGCATCCCCGGCGAGCTGCTCCAGGCCGCGAAGACCGACGGGGCCGGGGCGCTGCGGACGTTCTGGTCGGTCGTCCTGCCGATGAGCCGCAACGCCGTCGTCACCGTGTCCCTGTTCGCGTTCCTGTGGTCCTGGTCCGACTTCGTGTTCGCCAGCACCCTGGTGAACGGCGGGGCGCACGAGCCGATCACGCTCGGGATCTACCACTACATCGGCAACAACAACCAGGAATGGAACGCGGTGATGGCCACCGCCGTCGTCGCCTCGCTGCCCGCCGCGGTGATCCTCGTGCTCGCCCAGCGCTATGTCGCCGCGGGTGTCACCGCGGGCGCGGTCAAGGACTGAACACCGTCATGCTCGATCCCGGTTCCAGAAACGAGTCTCCCCACATGACCGCTGTCCCCTCCGGTCCCGCCTTCTCCGTCCGCGACATCCCGTTCAGCCACTCCGGTTCGTGGTTCGACGTCTCGCCCGTCGTCGCGGAGAAGACGTACGCCGACGACCTCCACCTCGTCTCGCACCAGAACGGCATGCACGGCGTCCTGCGCCTCGTCCCCCTCCACCCGGGCACCGGGGCGCGCGCCGAGACCCGGGTGGAGGCGGTCCCCGGGCTGCTGACCTGGGCCGACGGGGCCGGGCGCGTCGAACTCGCCTACGAGACGCCGGACACGCTGCGGCTGCGCGGGCGCGGTCTGGACGCCGGGGTGTTCGCCGCCGCGCCGACGCTGACGCCGTTCAGCGGGACGTACTTCTTCCACGACCCGGCGGCCGGCGCCCACGTCTTCACGTCCTACGAGACCGGGCGCCGCTACCGGGTCACCGCCTTGTCCGGCACCCTCGCCGACGTCACCGGCGCACAGGCCCTCGGCGGCGCGGAGCGGGGCGTCACCGTCACGGGGGAGTGGGAGCTGGCGATCGAGGAGATCGACACCGCGCGCCCGCCGTACGTGTCGTCCGGCACCTTCGAGGAGGTCGTGGAGCGGGCGCGGGGGGCGTTCGCGGAGTTCGCCGACGCCGTCGCGCCGTGGCGGTCGGACGACACACCCGCCGCCGAACTCGCCGCGTACGTCCTGTGGTCGGCGACCGTGGCGCCCACCGGGCTCGTCACGCGGCCCGGCGTGCTGATGTCCAAGCACTGGATGGACAAGGTGTGGAGCTGGGACCACTGCTTCAACGCCCTCGCCCTGGCGCCGGGTTGCCCCGAACTGGCGTGGGACCAGTTCGCGCTGCCCTTCGACCACCAGGACGCGAGCGGCGCCCTCCCGGACTCCGTCACGCACTCCGAGGTGCTGCGCAACTTCGTCAAACCCCCCATCCACGGCTGGGCGTTCGGGCTGCTGCGCCGCCGCCTCCCGGCACCCCCCGACCGGGACGGACTCGCCGAGGCCTACGACCGCCTGGCGCGCTGGACGGAGTTCTGGCTCACCGCCCGCCGGGCGCCCGGCGCCGCCCTGCCCCACTACCAGCACGGCAACGACAGCGGCTGGGACAACGCGACGACGTTCGACCCCGAACGGGTCGTCGTCACCGCCGACCTCGCCGCGTTCCTGATCCTCCAGCTCCACGAACTCGCCTACCTGGCCGAGGAATTGGCGAAGCCGGACGAGGCGGCCCGCTGGACGGCGCTGGCCTGCGAAACTCGGACGGCCCTCCTCGGCGAACTGTGGACCGGCGACCGTTTCGTCACCCGCTCCGCCGCCACCGGCGAGAGCTGGACCAGCGACAGCCTCCTCGACCTCATGCCGATCGTCCTCGGCGAACACCTCCCGCCGGACATCGCGGGCACCCTGGCGGACCGGGTGAAATCCCACCTCACCCCCTACGGCCTCGCCACGGAACTCACCGACTCCCCCTACTACTTGCCCGACGGCTACTGGCGCGGACCCATCTGGGCCCCCGCCACCGTCCTCGTCGAAGACGGCCTGCGCCGCGCCGGCCACCACCGCCTCGCCGACGACATCAACGCCCGCTTCCGCACCCTCTGCGAAACCCACGGCTTCGCGGAGAACTTCGACGCGCTGACCGGGACGGGGCTGCGGGACCGGGCGTACACGTGGACGGCGTCGGCGTATCTCCTGCTGGCGGAGGCGCACGCGCGGCGTACGGACCACTGACCCTGTCGCGCGGGCCCGGGAGACGCACCGGAGTGCGTCCGGCTCGGCCGGGGTGAGGCAGCGGTCCCCGGCCGAGATGCCGGGCCAGTTCGCCGGGGCTCGGGTTCTCGACGATCGCGATCTCCAGCCCCGTCAACGTCATGAGGGTCTTGGTGAGTTCGAGGGCCATGAGGGAGTTGAGGCCGTTCTCCAGGAAGTTGCTGTCGTCGTCCAGAGTGGTGTTGAGCAGGGCGCCCGCCTCCGTGCGGATCGTGTCGACGAGCAGCCGCTCGCGCTCCTCGGGCGTGGCCGCGGCGAGCTGCCGTTCCAGGGCGGTCGTCTCCTGCTCGGGGGTGTCGGGCGTGCTGGTCATGGGCGCTCCTGTGAGAGTGGTGTGGTCGTGCAGCCAGTAACGGGTGGGCTGGAAGGGGTAGACCGGCAGATCGACGGCCGAGGTCCCGGCGGGGGCCCGCAGCACGAGGCGCCAGTCGACGGGCACCTCCCCCGGCTCGGGGGCGGGGAAGGCGAATTCGCCGAGGACGGCGTCGTACGCGTCGTCCGCGTCGAGCAGCCGGGACACGTCGTCGAGGGTGAGCGCGCCGGCGGCGTACACGGTGGCGAGGGGCGGTGCGGTGGCCGCCGGGTCCGGCTCCGGGGCGCGGCCGTCGGCCAGTGCGGAGACGGCGGACAGCAGCTCCGCGAGGTCGTCGCCGATGACGACCGCCCGGTGTTCGAAGAGGGGCCGGGCCGCCCGGGGGCGACGGCGTCGGCGGGTGGCGTGCGGGGCGCCGGATGTTCACCCCTGGGCGTGTGGCGCGGGGTACCCGGCGACAGAAAGTGAGAGTAGGCTCCCATTAGATATGTGACTCGCATTGGGAGGTTGACTCTCGTGAAAGAACTGGGTGCGCGCAGGTGGTGGGCCGTCGCGGCTCTCGTCCTCGCGTCGATGGCCGTCGGCTTCGACGTGACGATCCTGAGCCTCGCGCTGCCGGCCATGGCCGAGGACCTGGGCGCGAACAACGCCCAACTCCAGTGGTTCGTCACCTCGTACACGCTCGTGTTCGCGGCCGGCATGATCCCCGCCGGGATGCTCGGCGACCGCTTCGGACGCAAGAAAGTCCTGCTGGCCGCCCTGGTGATCTTCGGCATCAGCTCACTGGCCTGCGCCTACGCCACGACCTCCGGCGTCTTCATCGGCGCGCGCGTGGTCCTCGGCCTCGGCGGCGCGCTCATCATGCCGACGATCCTGGCGCTCCTGCCGGTGATGTTCGACGACGAGGAACGCCCCAAGGCGATCGGCGCCGTCGCGGGCGCCGCGATGCTGGCCTACCCCCTCGGCCCGATCCTCGGCGGCTACCTGCTCAACCACTTCTGGTGGGGCTCGGTCTTCCTGATCAACGTCCCCGTCGTGATCGTCGCCTACCTCGCCGTCTCCGCCTGGCTCCCCGAGTCCAAGGCCAGCGAGGCCAAGCCCTTCGACGTCGGCGGACTGCTCCTGTCCAGCCTCGGCCTCACCGCCCTCACCTACGGCGTCATCCAGGGCGGCGAGAAAGGCTGGACGGACGTCACCACGCTCGCCCCGATGGCCGGCGGCCTCCTCGCGCTCGTCGGCTTCGTGATGTGGGAGAAGCGCGTCCCCGACCCCCTCGTCGACCTCTCCCTCTTCAGCTCCGCCCGCTTCAACTCCGGCACCATGCTCGGCACCGTCATCAACTTCACCATGTTCGGCGTGCTGTTCACGATGCCGCAGTACTACCAGGCCATCCTCGGCACCGACGCCATGGGCAGCGGCATCCGCCTCCTGCCGATGGTCGGCGGCCTCCTCGTCGGCGTCACCGTCGCCAACCGCATGGCCAAGGCGCTCGGCCCCAAGACGTCCGTCGGCATCGGCTTCGCCCTCCTCGGCGCCGCCCTCTTCTACGGCGCCACCACCGACGTCGGCAGCGGCACCGGACTCGCCGCCGCATGGACGGCCGCCTACGGCCTCGGCCTCGGCTTCGCCCTGCCCACCGTCATGGACGCCGCCCTCGGCGCCCTCTCCGACGACAGCGCCGGCGTCGGCGCCGCCGTGAACCAGTCCATCCGCACCGTCGGCGGCAGCTTCGGCGCGGCCATCCTCGGCTCCATCCTCAACAGCAACTACCGAGGCGACATCGACCTCACCGGCGTCCCCGCCGCCGCCCAGGACGCGGCCAAGGACTCCGTCTTCGGCGGCCTCGCCGTCGCCCGCTCCATCAGCTCCTCCGACCTCGCCGAATCCGTCCGCTCCTCGTTCGTCAGCGCCCTCGACATCGTCCTCGTCGTCTCCGGCTTCCTCGGACTCGTCGGCGTCCTGGTCGCCGCCGTGTGGCTGCCCCGCAATGTTGGGCAGAGCACCGTCAAGGCCGCAGAATCTGAGCATGATGCCGCAGACGCCACCTGACCAGGCCAAGAAGACCGGGCCCGGCCTCAGGGAACGCAAGAAAGCCAGGACCAAGGCCGCGATCCAGCGCGAGGCGGTGCGGCTGTTCAGAGAACAGGGCTACTCCGGAACGACGGTCGAGCAGATCGCCGAAGCCGCCGAAGTCGCTCCCAGCACCGTCTTCCGCTACTTCCCGACCAAGCAGGACCTCGTCTTCACCCGTGACTACGACCTGCCCTTCGCGATGATGTTCCAGTCCCAGTCGCCCGACCTTCCGCTCATCCAGGCGGAACGCCAGACGATCAGGACCATGCTCGAAGACGTCACCGAGGAGGAACTCGCCCTCCAGCGCGAGCGATGGATACTCATCGTCTCCGAACCCGAACTGTGGGGCGCCGGACTCGGCAGCATCAGCCGGTCCATGCAGGTCATGGCCGAACAGGTCGCCAAACGCACCGGCCGCGAAACCGGTGAGGCCGCCGTCCGCGCCTACACCGGCGCCGTGTTCGGCGTCATGCTCCAGGTCTCCCTGGAGTGGGCGAACGACCCGGAGATGGACTTCCCCACCGCCCTCGACGAGGCCCTGCACTGCCTGGAGGACCTGCGCCCCTGACCCGGGCCACCCCTGAACGCCCCGTGCGCCCCGGAAAATCCCCCGACGGGGCGCGCGGGGTCTTCGGGCATCCTCAGCCGGAAGACCCCGCGAGCGCCTCGACGACGATGCCCGCCACCCGCTCCTGACACGCGTCCAGGTAGAAATGACCGCCCGGCAGGACATGCAGCTCGAAACCCGCGGCCGTCCGGTCCCGCCGGCCCGCCGCCTCACGCGGGGAGGCCCGCCCGTCCGCGTCACCGATCAACGCCGTGATCGGACAGGCGAGACGCTCCGGACCGGGAGGCTCGTACGCCGCAACTCCGGGCTGGCGAAGACACGTTCGTCGGCGTCCGCGCCGAGACCGGCGAAGACGCCCGGCAGGTACGACCCTTGGCCGGGGAAGAGTAACGCCACCCTCATCTCGTCATCCTTTCGACGCGTCGAGCCTAGGAGTGGGGTACCGGAGCGTCTGCCCCTAAAACGCAGGGGTGCACCCCTGTTTGACAGTGGAGTGCCTTTTTCTCGCTACTCGGCCACGTACGTGTGCCGGCTCCACATGAACACCACCAGCTCACGCCCCTGTTCGCGCACCCGGCGGGCGGTGGGTTCGAAGTGTTCCCAGCGGTTGCCGTTCAGGAGGCGGAACTTCCTGCCGGTGTCGGGGACGTAACGCCGTCGCTCCCCGTCGGGGAGGAACCCCGGGCCGCCGGTCAGGAGGGCATTGGGCTCCTGCGTCACCATGGATGCCACCTTCCGTCGTCAGAAGAATCTGCTCGGAATCCGGTCGGAATCTGGGGGAATTGCACCATCCGGCCGACGGCCGTGGGGAACCCGCGGCGGAACCTAGGGGGTCGGGGAACGGAGATAGGGGTCCAGGGAGCCGATCACCGCGACGCGGCCTCAGGCCGCGCGAACCGTCGCGCGCTCTCTCCACCACGACGCCCCGACGGCGAGCAGCGCCCCGCCCACCGCGTACGCGCCCAGCACCCACAGCGCCCCCGAGGTCGCGTGCCCCGCGAAGTACACGGTGTTGCGGACGACGGTCGTCCCCGCACCCGGCGGCAGCGCCTGACCGATCGCGCTCCAGAAGGAGGGCAGGAGAGGCGCCGGGTACACGCCGCCCGAACTCGGGTTGCCCAGCACGACGAACAGGAGGATGACCACGCCGGTGCCGATCAGGCCGAACAGGGTCTGGAGGCCGAGCGCGGTCGTCGCGGCGGCGAGGACGACGAGCGTGCCGATGCCGGCCAGCGCCCAGAAGTGGCCGCCGAGCGCGTCGAACCCGGGACCGACGATCGCCGCCCCGGCGAGCCCCGACACCAGCGCGTACAGCACCAGCACGGCGAGCCGGATCAGCGTCCGGTGCCGGTTCGCGGGCCGGGAACCGGCCGCCATGCCCATGATGGTCGCGGTGAGGTAGCCGCCGATGACCCAGCCGAGGACGAGATAGAACGACGTCATCCCGCGCCCGTCACCGGAGTTCGGCGGCTGGATGTCCGTGACCGTGATCTGCCGTTTCTGCGCGGCTTCGATCTTCTGCGCGATCTGTGCCGCCGTCTGCGAGACGGACGGCCCGCCCGCCGAGGCCACCAGCAGTGTGTCCTTCGTGCCGGTCGCGTCGAACAGGAACGCCGCGTCCGACTCGCGGGTGAGGACCCGCCGGCGGGCCGCGCCGGCGTCCGCCACGGCCTCGGCCTTCACGGGATCGCCGTCCAGCGCGTTCAGTTGGGCGACGATCTTCGCCGACACCTGCTGCGGAGCGGCGACCGCCACGGGGATGCGGTGGGGAGCGGGGGAGTGGAACGCGCCGATGTACGACACGATGAAGGCGAGCTGGACCACCAGCCCGCCGAGCACGAGACCGAACGCGCGCAGTGTCACGGCGTCCTTGAACTCCGCCGCGAATCCCGGGGACTTGGCGGCGGACGGGGTGGGGGGAGTGCCCTGGGAAGGGCCGATGTCCGAATTCACCGGCGCATGATCGCACGACTCGGTCACACACCGGTTCCCACCCCGCGCGTCGGTCAGCAGGAGTTGCTGTACGTGCCGGTGGTGGGGTCGTAGTAGGTCTGGTTGACGACGCCGGTGAACGGGCCGTTGCTGTACTCGCCGGTGTACGGGTTGTAGTAGATGCAGACCGCCTTCTCGGCGGAGGCCGGCGCCGCGACGGCCAGCGACACACCGGTCACGAGCGCTGCCGTGACCAGGGCCGAACCGGCGGTCCGGGTGAGGCGACTCCTGAGCATGGGGAACTCCCTTCGGTCGGATGATGCGTGTCATTCATATCAGCTCATGAACTGTATGGGCCATGCATTTGAGCTGACACACAAAGTCGGCCGCCGCCCCTGAACCGGCCGCCATGGCGTCAGCTATGGTGAAAGTGTGTCCACGGCGGACCCACACAGGCTGAGGAGACGGAACGTGAGCGAGCCCGTGACGAGCCTCGCGGAGAAGATCGAGGCACTCTTCCGCATCGTGCGGCGCCCGAACCGCGAGCAGTTCAGCCACGAGGAGGTCGCCCGCGCCTGCCGCGAGGCCACCGGTGAGACCTTCTCCGCGACCTACCTGTGGCAACTGCGCACCGGCCGCCGCGACAACCCGACGAAACGGCACCTCGAAGCGCTCGCCCAGTTCTTCGACGTCCCCGTCGCCTACTTCTTCGACGACGACCAGGGCGCCGCCATCGCCAAGGAACTGGAGCTGCTCGGCGCCCTGAGGGACGCCAAGGTGCGCAGCGTCGCCCTGCGCGCGGTGAACCTCTCGCCGGAGGGCGTGAACACGATCAGCGACATGATCGACGTACTCGCCCGCCGCGAGAGCCGCACCGACGACACCGACAGCTGACCGGGGGCCGACGTGCGCAGCGACAAGCGCCTGTGGCGGCGGTGCCGGCGCCTGGTGGACGGCCTCGACCTGCCGAGACCCTTCGACACCGCCGAGTTCATCGCGCGGCTGGCCGAGGACCGGGACCGGCCCATCGAACTCGTCCCCGTCGCCGCCCGCCCCCACCTGCCGTGCGGACTCCTCGTCACCACCGACCGGGCCGACCGCATCCTCTACCCCGCCGACACCACCCCCCTGCACCAGCAGCACATCCAACTCCACGAAGTGGCCCACCTGTTGTGCGGCCACCACGAGACGTCCGGCACGACGGCCGCCGCCGTCGAGGTCCTCCTCCCGCACCTCCCGCCCGCCCTCGTCCGGCGCGTCCTCGGCCGTACCGTCTACACCGAGCCGCAGGAGGAAGAGGCCGAACTCGTCGCCTCCCTCATCCTGAGCCGCGCCGCCCTCGCCGACCCCGAACAGACCCGCCTGCGCTCCCTGTTCGGCCCCGCCCGATGAGCGACCTCACCGCCGTTCTCGCGGCCCTCCTCTTCCTCACGTTCGCCGCCCACCGCCTCCTCGCCACGCGCGGCGGCAGCACGGACCCCACCCAACGCGACACCGCGGGCTTCGCGCTGTGCGCCGGCACGGCCATGCTCCTCAACTCCCCCGCCGTCGCCGCCCTGCTGGACCGGCCGACCGCCGAGATCCTCCTGCCCTACCAACTCAACGCCGCAGCGGCCACGTTCCTCGCCCTCATCGCCCCCGGCCTCGGCCCGACCGCCCCCGACCCGGGCCGGCGCCGACGCCGGATCCGCGCCGCCGTCGTCCAACAGGCCCTCACCGTCGGCCTGTTCCTCGCCGCCGACGTCACCGTCACCGACACCGCCGTCACCGCGGCCCCCGGCCGGGGCTGGGTCCTCGCCGCCTGCAACACGCTCTTCGCCGGATACGCCTGCTGGTGCCTGCACACCATGGCCCGCGCCCTCCTGAGCCGCGCCCGGGACCTGCGCGCGGGCTCCCTGCGCACCGGCTTCGTCCTCGCGACCCTCGCCACGGCCACCGCCGCGCTGTGGGCGCTGTGGACGCTCGACGACGTCGCCTCCGACCTCACCCGAGGCAGCCAGGCGAGCGGCGAGGACCTCGTCTCCACCACCCTCGGCATGATCACCGCCGTCCTCGCCACGGCGGGCGCCACCGCCACCCTGTGGGCCGCGCCGGTCCGCTGGTGGCGTGCCCGCAGGGCGTACCGAGACCTCGGCCCCCTGTGGTCCGCGCTCTACGCCGAACTCCCCGAGATCGCGCTCACCCCGCACCACCGACAGCCCTTGCGCCAGGCCGAGTTCGCCCTCTACCGCAGGGTCATCGAGATCCGCGACGGCAGCCTCGCGCTGCGCCCCTACCACCGCCCCGAGGCGCTGGCCCTGGCCGCCGAGGCGGTGTCGGCCCGCGCCGACCGCGCCGACCGGGAGGCCGTCTTCGAGGCGGCCGTGCTCGCGGCGGCACTGGAGACGAAACGCAGCGGACAGCCGCCGATCCCCGTGCCGGGATACCCGGCCCCCACGGCCTGCCTGGAGACCGTCGAGGACGAGGCCGCCTGGCTGGCGCGGGTGAGCCGGGCGTTCACCGGGTCACCGGTGGTGCGGGAGGTACGGGCGGCGACGGGGTGACGGCGTGGGACCGCTCCCCGCCCGATCCGACGGCGCGTCAGAAGCCCCCCTCATGGGTATGACCAAGGACGGGATTCTGTGTCCCGGACACACCGCAGGGGACACACCGCGTGGGTGAACCGGAGGGGGACCGGATGGGGCGGGACGTGCACAGGCTGACGCTGACCGAGGCCATCGAGTCGCTGCGGACGGACCTGGAGGCGGCGCAGCGGCAAGGGGTGGGCAGAACACTCGGGTTCAGCGTCCAGGACATCAGCGTGGAACTGGACGTCGAGGCCGAGCGCAGCGACAGCGCCGAGGGCGGCGTCTCCTGGTACGTCACCGCCAAGGCGGCCCGCTCCCGCACCCGGCGCACGGCGACCCGCCTCGTGGTGACGCTGAAACCCCGCGGCTCCCTGCACGTCACGGACCCCACCGGCCTGCCGCGCAGCACCCCTCGGCCGGGCCCCGCCGACTCGGCACGGTGACCACGTGAGCGGCGTCTTCCCGGCACCGGAGGACGGCGAGCCCCATCCCGCCGGCCCCGGCTCCACGACCACCCCGGACCGGCTCGTCGAGATCAGTGTCAGCGACACGCGCGGCCGGCAGATCGGCCACGGCTCCGGCTGGCTCCTGGACGACGACCTGATCCTGACGGCGGCGCACGTCCTGTGGCCCGCAGGCCTCGACGCCGACCCCGGCACGGACGTCCTCATAGAGGTCCGCCGGGGCAACCTCCCCCCGTACGCCCGCTGGCACCGCTGCGACCTCGTGTGGAGCGGCCGGCCCGCACCCGCCGACCCCGACTCGGGACCGGACGCCGCCCTCCTCGTCGTCACCGGCGCAGGCTGGCGCCCGCCCGACCCCCGAGGCCGGCCCCGGCTCGGCGGGGAGGGGACCGGCATCGTCGACTTCGAGATCCTCGGCTTCCCCGCGTTCTTCCACACCGACCGCACCGCCTACGACGTCCACCAGTGCGGGGGACGGCTGCGCCCGGCCAACCTCAACCGCTCGGAGCTCCGCACCGTCGAGGTCGCCGCCGAGGACGCCCCCGAGTCCCCGGACGGCTGGCGGGGCGAATCCGGCGCCGCCGTCCTGATCGAGGGACACCGCACCGTGATCGGCGTCGTCGTGGGCGCCGACCAGGGCAACGCCCGCCGCCTCACCGTCCTGCCCGTCGCCCGCCTCACCGAACACCCCGGGTTCCGCCGCACGCTCCGCGACCACCGCTACGGCGCACCCCACAACCGGCGCAAGGTGCTCGCCACGATCCTCCTGCGCCTCGAACACGCCGAACCCCTCACGGCCCCGGCGGCCCGCCGCGCCCTCCTGGACCGCCTGATGCCGAACGACCCCGACACCGCCCGCCTCGACCCGGCCTCCCTCCTGCCCGCCCTGGTCGACCACCTCGCCACCCGCCCCGACGGCTGCGCGGACCTCCCCGCCGCCTACACCGCCGTCGGCGCCCCGCACGACGACCCCACCGCCGCCGAACTCACCCACCTCGCCGAGGAGTTGCACGCCCTCGACCTCACCGGCGCGCACACCTGGTGCGGACTGCGCGAAGCCCTCCAGAAACTCGTCCACGCCGACCTCGGCGGCGTCCCCGTCCCCGCCCTCTACGCCCGCGCCGCCACCGACCCCGCCGCCACCACCCCGCCCGCCCACTGCGACGACCCGTGGAAAGCGTTCGTCCACCTCGTCCGCACCCGCGAGGACACCCCCGAACTCCCGCCCGCCCTCAGGTTCCTGGAGCTCCTCGCCAGCGCCGTGGGCGGGGCCACGGCCGACACCGTGCGCGCCTGCAACCGGCACTGGGCGCTGCGCCTGGACATCGCCCGCCGCACCCCGGACACCCCCGACGAGGAGCACGACGGCACCGGATACGCCCGCCAGGTCGACGAGTTGCGCGCCCGGCTGATCAGCGCGCCCGTGCAGCGCGCCACCTCAGCCCGCCTCCTCGTCGAGCTGACCCCCGACCCGAACAGCGACCCCGACGGCTGGACGGTGTCGTTCTACTTCCAGTGCCGCCCGCACTCCGGCGCCTGGCAGCGGCTGGCGATGCCGCTGGCCGAACGGGTCATCGCCCTGGGCCAGTTGTTCGACCGGGTCGAGATGTCGTGCCGGATGCTGCGCGACGGCCACGGCGTCCCCCTCGACCGGATCGACGTCGAGTACATCCTCCCGCTGGACCTCATCGACCACCCCGACAAACTCATCGGCCACGGCGCGCTGCCCCCGGCGGCGGCCTCCTTCCCGCTCGTCGTGCACAGCCTGGACCGCCTGCACAACAGCACCTGGCGGGCCGTCTGGCAGGACCACTGGCGGCGCACCCGGCGCAGCACCGGCCGGCTGCTGTGCCAGATCACCGCCCTGGACCAGCCCGACCGCAGCGCCGCCGAACCCGTCGCCGGGGTCCTGCTCACCCAGAAACCCGGCTCCGACACCGGCCGCCACGAGGTCAGCATGGCCCTGCGGCACGGCGTCCCGCTCGTCATGTGGCGCCACGACCCCCGCGCCGAGCCCGACTTCACCGCCCTGTCCCGCCGCATCATGGCCGAAGGACGTCTCGACGTACGCCACTTCCACCAGGAGGATGTCGACGGCCCGGCCGCCGCGGAGTCCGTCTGGAACCGCCAGTTCGTCGTCATCTTCGACACCCCGGACAACCTGCCCGGCCTCGTCTACGGCGAGGCGTCATGACACCGCGCCGAGTCCGCGGCGACGGAGGGGGACCCCATGGCCGCCAGTGACCCGGCGAGGCACACCCCGCAGAAGTCGTCCCCGGCCGTCTGGGAGAACGTACCCCCGCGCAACCCCAACTTCATCGGCCGCAGGGAACTCCTCGCCGAACTCGCCCGGCGCCTCGCCGACAGCCGCAGCCCCACCGCCGTCCTCCCCGAGGCGATGTACGGACTCGGCGGCATCGGCAAGACCCAGCTCGCCATCGAGTACGTGTACACCCACCAGGCCGACTACGACCTCGTGTGCTGGATCTCCAGCGAACGCACGTCCGGCATCGTGGGCACCCTCTCCCACCTCGCCGGACGGCTCGGCGTCGGGGAGGGCGGCGACGCCGCCGCGACCGTCGCCCAGGCCCTCGACGCGCTGCGCCGCGGCACCCCCTACACACGCTGGCTGCTGGTGTTCGACAACGCGGAGAACGCCCAGAGCCTCGCACCGTTCCTGCCCAACGCCCGGCACGGCGCCGTCCTCATCACCTCCCGCAACCCGCAGTGGGAGGACATCGCCGGCTGCATCGAGGTGAACGTCTTCGAACGGGCCGAGAGCGTCGCCCTGCTCAACAAACGCGGGCCCGAACTGACCCCCGAGGACGCCGACCTCCTCGCCGAGGCCCTCGGCGACCTGCCGCTCGCCGTCGAACAGGCGGCGGCCTGGCGGGCCCAGACCGGCATGACGGTGCGGGAATACCTGCGGCTGTTCGACGAGAAACGCAGCGACCTCCTCTTCGAAGGCGCCCCGAACCTGTACCAGGAGTCCGTCGCCACCGCCTGGAACGTCTCCCTCGACCGCATCGAGCAGACCAACCCCGAGGCCCTGCACCTCCTCCAGGTCTGCGCCTACCTCGCCCCGGAACCCATCCCGCGCTCCCTGTTCTCCGGCGCCCACCGCGGCGTCATCACCCAGGAACTCGACGCCGCCCTCGCCGACCCGATGCGCCTCGGCCGCGCCATCCGCGAGATCAAACGGTTCTCCCTGGCCCGTATCGACCCCCGCAACAACTCCCTCCTCATGCACCGCCTCGTCCAGCTCGTCCTCCTCCAGCGGATGACCCCGCGCGAACAGCGGCAGATGCGGCTCGGCGCCCAGTCCCTGCTGGCCTCCGCCGACCCCCGCGACCCCGAGTCCAACGCCCAGTGGTACCGCTACTCCGAGCTGTACCCGCACGTCGTCGCCTCCGACGCGATCCACTCCGCCGACCCCTGGGTGCGCGACCTCGTCCACAACACCGCCAAATACCTCCAGCGGTTCGGTGACCACGACAGCGCCCTGGAGTTCACCCGCGAGGCGTACACCGCCGCCACCGAACTGTTCGGCGCCGAGGACGAGAAGACCCTCCTGCTCGCCTTCTGGCTCGGCTGGGTCCTCTTCAGCATGGGCCGCTACGCGGAGGCCGCCGAGATCAACCTCCGGACCCTCGACGGCCACGAACGCACGGCACGGCCCGGACCGACCCGGGCCGCCGGCGCCGACGAGAACCACCTCGACGCGATCGGCGCCGTCGCCGCCGACCTGCGCGTCAAAGGGGAGTTCGAGCAGGCCCTGGAGCTGAGCCGGCGCGTCTTCGCCACCGCGACCGAGGCGTTCGGCGAGGACGACGCCTGCACCCTCAACGCCGCCCACAACCTCGGGGTCGCCCTCAGGCTCGTCGGCAGGTTCCAGGAGGCGTACGACCTCGACCGCACCACCTGGGAACTGAAGCAGACCCTCCTCGGCGCCGAGCACGAACTGACCCTCCTGACCCGGGTCGGCCTCACCATCGACGAACGCGAACTCGGCCTCTACCGGCACGCCCGCAACCGCCAGGAAGAGGTCGTCAGCCAGTACCTGCGCCACCTCAGCGAGGACAACGCGGCCGTCCTGCACGCCCGCCGGGTCCTCGCCGTCGCCCGCCGCAAGGCCGGCGACCACGAGGCCGCCCTCGAACTCTCCGAACAGGTCCTGGCCGTCATGGAGGAACGCTTCGGCCAGACCCACCCCGACACCATCGCCGCCACCCTCGGCCTCTCCGTCGACCTCCGCTACACCGGCGACCTCGACCGCGCCCGCGCCCTCGCCGAGGCGTCCTACGACCACTACCGGCGCATCTTCGGCGACCGCCACCCGCACACGGTCTCCGCCCAGGCGAACCTCGCGATCACCTTGAGGTTCCCCCTGCTGGCCGGGCAGCTTGATACTGGGACGGATGGTCCCGGAGGAAGCAGTCACAGGTAGTGAGTAGCAAGAGCAACATGAGTAAGCGGTACACGGCCGA
>NZ_JBTYMC010000052.1:0-32383 GCF_054880855.1 Streptomyces sp. S6
ACGACCGGCGGCGGCACGGGCACGACCGGCGGCACCGGCACCACCACCGGCGGCAGCACAGGCGGCGGTGGCAAGCCCGGCGGCCCGTCCATCCCCTCGTCCCCCGCCAAGCCGGCCCCGAACAAGCCCCCGGCGCACGTACCGGACTCGTACAAGCGGTCCATCAACTCGGTCAACTACGGCGACCGTTACTGGCACGTCAACGGCGGCAGGGTCGCACTCGACCGCCTCGGCGGCTCCGAGTTCCGTGAGGACGCCACCTTCACCGTCGTCCCCGGCCTCGCCAGCAACGCCTGCTACAGCTTCATCGCGTCCAACGGCGCGTACCTGCGGCACAGCAACTTCGTCCTGCGTGCCGACCGCAACGACGGCTCAGGCCTCTTCAAGAACGACGCCACCTTCTGCTCCAAACCGTCGTCCTACTCCGGCGCCGTCATGCTCCAGTCCTACAACTACCCCGGCCGTTTCCTGCGCCACTCCAACTTCCAGCTCCGCCTGGACTCCTACCAGAACACCGGCCTCTACCAGGCCGACTCGGCGTTCCGCGTGGTGACGGCGCTCGACTAAAAAGCTCGGCCGACGAAAGCCCGGCCAAAGCAAGAAGGGCGAGGTCCGCAACGGACCTCGCCCTTCCCCATGCCGAAGCATCAAAAACCCTCAGACGTTGAACCCCAACGCCCGCAACTGCTCCCGCCCGTCGTCCGTGATCTTGTCCGGCCCCCACGGCGGCATCCACACCCAGTTGATCCGCAGCTCGTTGACGATCCCGTCCGTCGCCGACTTCGCCTGGTCCTCGATGACGTCCGTGAGGGGACACGCCGCCGACGTCAGGGTCATGTCGATCGTCGCGATGTTCGCGTCGTCGATGTGAATGCCGTAGATCAGGCCGAGGTTGACGACGTCGATCCCCAGCTCCGGGTCCACGACGTCGTACAGCGCCTCGCGGACCTCGTCCTCGGACGCCGGCTTCATCTCCACCGTCTCGGTCATGCCGACTCCCTTTCCGCGAAGGCCTGTGCCGTCGCGTCCTTCCAGGCCATCCAGCTCAGCAGGGCGCACTTGACGCGCGCCGGGTACTTGGAGACGCCGGCGAACGCGACCGCGTCCTCCAGCACCTCCTCCATCGCGTCGTCCGGCTCGATCCGCCCCTTGGACTGCATCAGCTCCAGGAAGGTCTCCTGGATCTTCTGCGCGTCCGCGAGGTCCTTGCCGACCAGCAGATCGTTCAGGACGGACGCGCTGGCCTGGCTGATCGAGCAGCCCTGGCCCTCGTACGAGACGTCCTCGACCGTCGTACCGTCGTACTTCACGCGGAGCGTGATCTCGTCGCCGCACGTCGGGTTCACGTGGTGCACCTCGGCGTCGCCATCCCGAAGACCACGCCCGTGCGGGTGCTTGTAGTGGTCCAGGATGACTTCCTGGTACATCGAATCCAGCTTCACCGATCAGCCTTTCAGCCGAAGAAGTTCCGTACGTGCTCCAGACCGTCGACGAGAGCGTCGATCTCCGCCGGCGTGGAGTACAGATAGAACGACGCTCGTGTGGTCGCGGGAATTCCGTACCGCAGGCAGACGGGCCGGGCACAGTGGTGGCCGACCCGGACGGCGATGCCCTGCTCGTCGAGGACCTGGCCCACGTCGTGCGGGTGGATGTCGCCGAGCGTGAAGGAGATCGCGGCGCCCCGGTCCTCGGCCGTCGAGGGGCCGATGATCCGCAGATCCGGCACCGACAGAAGCCGCTGCACCGCGTACTCCGTCAGCGCGTGCTCGTGCGCCAGGATCTTGTCCATGCCGATCGAGTTCAGGTAGTCGATCGCCGCGCCCAGACCCACGGCCTGCGCGATCGGCGGCGTCCCCGCCTCGAACTTGTGCGGCGCGGGAGCGTACGTCGACGAATGCATCGACACGGTCTCGATCATCTCGCCGCCGCCCAGGAACGGCGGCAGGTCCTCCAGGAGTTCCTGCCGGCCCCAGAGCACACCGATGCCCGTCGGAGCGCACATCTTGTGCCCGGTGAAGGCCACGAAGTCCGCCTGGAGCGCCTGCACGTCCAGCGGCATGTGCGGCGCGGCCTGCGAGGCGTCGATGCAGACCAGCGCACCGACCTCCTGCGCCCGGCGCACGATCGCCTCGACGGGGTTGACCGTCCCGAGGATGTTGGAGACGAGGACGAAGGACACGATCTTCGTCTTCTCGGTGATGACCTGCTCGATGTTCGAGAGGTCCAGCCGGCCGTCGTCGGTCAGCCCGAACCACTTCAGCTTCGCGCCCGTCCGCTGCGACAGCAACTGCCACGGCACGATGTTGGAGTGGTGCTCCATCTCCGTGATGACGATCTCGGTCTCGGCGTCCACGCGGTAGGGCTCGTCGGCCCAGCCCAGCATGTTCGCGACGAGGTTCAGCGACTCCGAGGCGTTCTTGGTGAAGATCACCTCGTCCCGCGAGGGCGCGTTGACGAACTCGGCGACCTTGTCGCGCGCGCCCTCGTACAGCGCCGTGGCCTCCTCGGCGAGCACGTGCACACCGCGGTGGACGTTGGCGTTGTGGCGCTCGTAGTACTCGTTCAGGGCGTCCAGCACCTGGCGCGGCTTCTGCGAGGTCGCCGCGTTGTCCAGGTACACGAGCTTCTGGCCGTCGTGGACCTGGCGGTCCAGGACGGGGAAGTCCTTGCGGATCGCCTCGACGTCGAGGAGGCCCGGCAACTGTGTCACTCGGATGCGCCGCCCTTCGTGTAGGCCTCGTAGCCCTCGTTCTCCAGCTTGTCCGCGAGCTCGGCGCCGCCGGACTCGACGATGCGGCCACCGGAGAAGACGTGGACGTGGTCGGGCTTGATGTAGCGCAGGATGCGCGTGTAGTGCGTGATCAGCAGGGTGCCGACCTCACCGGTCTCGCGGACGCGGTTGACGCCCTCGGAGACGATGCGCAGGGCGTCGACGTCGAGGCCGGAGTCGGTCTCGTCGAGGATGGCGACCTTCGGCTTGAGCAGTTCGAGCTGGAGGATCTCGTGGCGCTTCTTCTCACCGCCGGAGAAGCCCTCGTTGACGTTGCGCTCGGCGAAGGAGGGGTCCATGGAGAGCTGCTCCATGGCGCCCTTGACCTCCTTGACCCAGGTGCGCAGCTTGGGGGCCTCGCCGCGGATCGCGGTCGCGGACGTCCTCAGGAAGTTCGACACGGAGACCCCGGGCACCTCGACCGGGTACTGCATAGCGAGGAACAGGCCCGCGCGGGCGCGTTCGTCGACGGACATCTCCAGGACGTCCTCGCCGTCGAGCAGGACGGTACCGCCGGTGACCGTGTACTTCGGGTGGCCGGCGAGGGAGTACGCGAGGGTGGACTTGCCGGAGCCGTTGGGGCCCATGATGGCGTGCGTCTCGCCCTGCTTCACGGTCAGGTCGACGCCCTTGAGGATCTCCTTCGTGGCGTTGTCGGCCTCGACGGTGACGTGCAGGTCTCGGATTTCAAGCGTTGCCATGGATGCCTCAGGACTCCTGGGTGAGGGAGACGAGCACGTCGTCCCCTTCGATCTTTACGGGGTAAACGGGTACGGGGCGCGTCGCGGGGAGGCCGGACGGCTTGCCGGTGCGCAGGTCGAAGGCGGAGCCGTGGAGCCAGCACTCGATCTGGCAGTCCTCCACCTCGCCCTCGGAGAGCGAGACGTTCGCGTGCGAGCAGATGTCGTGGATCGCGAACACCTCCCCCTCGGTCCGCACGACCGAGACCGGCGTGCCGTCGAGTTCCACCCGCTTCGGGGTGTCCTCCGTCAGCTCGCTCAGTCCACAGGCGCGTTGGAACGTCATCAGACGGACGCCTCCAGCTCGGCGTCGATCTTCGCGAGGAGGCGCTCCTCGATGTCCGGGACACCGATCTGCTGGACCAGCTCGGCGAAGAAGCCGCGGACGACGAGCCGGCGGGCCTCGTCGGCCGGGATGCCGCGCGACATCAGGTAGAAGAGCTGCTCGTCGTCGAAGCGGCCGGTCGCGGAGGCGTGTCCGGCGCCGACGATCTCGCCGGTCTCGATCTCCAGGTTGGGCACGGAGTCGACCCGCGCGCCGTCCGTGAGGACGAGGTTGCGGTTCATCTCGTAGGTGTCGGTGCCCTCGGCCTTGGCCTCGATCAGCACGTCACCGATCCACACCGCGTGCGCGCCCTCGCCCTGGAGCGCGCCCTTGTAGACGACGTTCGACTTGCAGTGCGGGGTGTTGTGGTCGACCAGGAGCCGGTGTTCCTGGTGCTGCCCGGCGTCGGTGAAGTACAGCCCGAACAGCTCGGCCTCACCGCCGGTCGCCGCGTAGGAGACCCGCGGGTGCAGCCGGACGAGGTCCCCGCCGAAGGTGACGACGAAGGACTTGAAGGTCGCGTCCCGCCCGACCAGAGCGCTGTGCTGGGCGACGTGGACGGCCTTGTCGTCCCAGTCCTGGACGGAGACGACGGTGAGCTTGGCGCCGTCGCCGAGGACGTACTCGACGTTCACGGCGACGACCGCGTCACCGGTGTGGTCGAGGACGACGACGGCCTCGGCGAACGCGCCCAGCTCGATGACCTGGTGGCCGAAGCTGGTGCCGCCCTCGCCGTGCACGGCGATACGGATCGGCTCGGTGAGGACCGTCTCCTTGGGGACGGTGATCACGCCGGCCCGCTCGAACGCGGAGTACGCCTGGGCGGCGACCCGGTCGACGGGGGTGCCGGCGCGGCCGAGCCGGGCGTCGTCGCGGCCGACCAGCTCGACGATGACGCCCTCGGGGGCCTCGACGTCCACCTTGACGCCGCCGTCGGTGGCGACGGCGGTGCCGTCGTGCAGTCCGCGCAGGCGCTCCAGCGGGGTGAACCGCCACTCCTCCTCGCGGCCGTGCGGCACGGGGAAGTCCGCCACGTCGAACGAGGGCGGCGCGCTCATGCGCGTGGCGACGGTGGACTCGGCGGCCACCGCGATGGCGCCGGCGGTGGTGGAGCCCACCGGGGAGTTCTGAGCCTCAGCCATGGCTGTCGTAGTGCTCACTTTCTTACGCTTGTATGACTTGCGAGGGCGACCCGAGGGCTCGCGGTCAGCCGACCGCGCCTTCCATCTGGAGCTCGATCAGCCGGTTCAGCTCCAGCGCGTACTCCATCGGCAGCTCCTTCGCGATCGGCTCGACGAAGCCGCGCACGATCATCGCCATCGCCTCGAACTCGGTCAGACCCCGGCTCATCAGGTAGAAGAGCTGGTCCTCGGAGACCTTGGAGACGGTCGCCTCGTGCCCCATCGACACGTCGTCCTCGCGGACGTCGACGTACGGGTAGGTGTCGGAGCGGGAGATCGTGTCGACGAGCAGCGCGTCGCACAGCACGTTGGACTTGGAGCCGTGGGCGCCCTCGCCGATCTCGACGAGACCGCGGTAGGAGGTACGGCCACCGCCGCGCGCCACCGACTTGGAGACGATGTTGGAGGAGGTGTTCGGCGCCATGTGGACCATCTTCGAGCCGGCGTCCTGGTGCTGGCCCTCGCCCGCGAAGGCGATGGAGAGGGTCTCACCCTTGGCGTGCTCGCCCATGAGGTAGACGGCCGGGTACTTCATCGTCACCTTGGAGCCGATGTTGCCGTCGATCCACTCCATGGTCGCGCCCTCGTACGCCACGGCGCGCTTGGTGACCAGGTTGTAGACGTTGTTCGACCAGTTCTGGATGGTCGTGTACCGGCAGCGGGCGTTCTTCTTGACGATGATCTCGACGACCGCGCTGTGCAGCGAGTCCGACTTGTAGATCGGCGCCGTACAGCCCTCGACGTAGTGCACGTAGGCACCCTCGTCGACGATGATCAGGGTCCGCTCGAACTGGCCCATGTTCTCGGTGTTGATCCGGAAGTACGCCTGGAGCGGGATCTCGACGTGCACGCCCGGCGGCACGTAGATGAAGGAGCCGCCCGACCACACGGCGGTGTTCAGGGAGGCGAACTTGTTGTCGCCGACCGGGATGACCGTCCCGAAGTACTCCTTGAAGAGCTCCGGGTGCTCCTTCAGCGCGGTGTCGGTGTCGAGGAAGATGACGCCCTGCTCCTCCAGGTCCTCACGGATCTGGTGGTAGACGACCTCGGACTCGTACTGGGCCGCGACACCGGCGACGAGGCGCTGCTTCTCCGCCTCCGGGATGCCGAGCTTGTCGTACGTGTTCTTGATGTCCTCGGGCAGGTCCTCCCAGGACTCCGCCTGCTTCTCCGTGGACCGCACGAAGTACTTGATGTTGTCGAAGTCGATGCCGGAGAGGTCGGAGCCCCAGTTCGGCATGGGCTTCTTCTCGAACAGGCGCAGGCCCTTGAGGCGGAGCTTCGTCATCCACTCGGGCTCGGACTTCTTGTCGGAGATGTCCTTGACGACGTCCTCGTTGATGCCGCGCTTGGCGGAGGCACCGGCCACGTCGGAGTCGGCCCAGCCGTATTCGTACGTGCCCAGACCTTCAAGCTCGGGGTGGGCGGTCTCCTCGATGGGGAGCGTCATGCTGGGTTCCTCCCGGCGGTGCTTGCTGATGCGCTGTGGGAAATATGGGGGTGGGAAATCTTGGGGATGAACGTCGTGCACACGCCGTCGCCGTGGGCGATCGTCGCCAGCCGCTGCACGTGCGTCCCGAGCAGCTCGGCGAAGAACTCCGTCTCCGCCTCGCACAGCTGGGGGAACTGTTCCGCGACGTGCGCCACGGGGCAGTGGTGCTGGCAGAGCTGCTCACCCACGGGCGCGCTTCGCGCCGTAGCAGCGTACCCGTCCGCCGTCAGGGCCTTGGCCAGGGCTTCCGCGCGCTTCTCGGGCGGGACCCCGGCGACGGCCCTGCGGTAGGCGGGGGCCTGCGCCGCGACGCGGGCGCGGGCGAAGGCGGTGACGGCCTCCTCGCCGCCCTCCCGCTCCGCGATCCAGCGCAGCGCGTCGGCGGCGAGCGTGTCGTACGACTGGTCGAAGGCGTCCCGGCCGCAGTCGGTCAGGGCGAACACCTTCGCGGGGCGACCGCGGGTGCGGGCGCCGTAGACGCGCTGTTCACGAGGTTCGACGACGGTGCTCTCGACCAGCGCGTCCAGGTGCCGGCGGACGGCGGCCTGGGTGAGGCCGAGCCGGCCCGCGAGTTCGGCGACCGTGGACGGGCCGTGGTCCAGGATCGAGCGCGCGACGCGGTTGCGGGTGGACCGCTCACCCGTCGCGAGCTCCTCCTGCGGGGCCTCGCCGACGTTTTTCACAACGCCATTGTTGCGTAATTCCCCGAGTCCGGGCAACCCGCACCCTTCCCCGCCGAGGTGCCCTGCATCACTTAGGCATACCTAATCTGACCTGCGGAAACGATCTTCTGATCGATCAAACGGGTGGCATGCGCGGGCTCGCCGCGCGACACTCGTGAACCATGCCCACACCCCCTCTCACCGGCCCACTCGTCACCCGCGACAGCCTCGCGGCCGACCTCACGAAACTCGGTGTCGAAACGGGCGAGACCCTCCTCGTCCACTCCTCGCTGAAGTCTCTCGGCTGGGTCAACGGCGGCGCCGTCACCGTCGTCCACGCCCTCCTCGACGCCCTCGGCCCCACCGGCACCCTGGCCGTCCCCACCCAGACCGGCGGCCTCTCCGACCCGGCCCTGTGGCAGTCCCCGCCGGCCCCCGAGGAGTGGTGGACGACGATCCGGGCGACGATGCCTCCCTTCGACCCGCTGGTCACACCCTCGCGCGGGATGGGCGCCGTCCCGGAAATGGCCCGCCGCTGGCCCGGCGCCCTGCGCAGCGCCCACCCTCAGACGTCCTTCGCGGCGATCGGCCCGCAGGCCGCGCGGATCACCGAGGGCCACGCCGTCGACTGCCAGCTCGGCGAGCGCAGCCCGCTGGCCCGGCTGGAGGAGCTGGGCGCCCGGGTCCTGCTGCTCGGCGTCGGCTACGACAGCTGCACCGCCTTCCACCTCGCCGAGTACCGGGTCCCGGGCCCCGTCCGCCCGTTCGGCCACCCCGGTCCGGACGGCTGGCGCACGGTCGTCGACGTCGACGTCGACAGCGACGACTTCGCCGAGCTGGGCCACGACTACGAACGGGACCGCCCGGTCGTCCGGGGCACCGCGGGGGCCGCCGCCTGCCGGCTCTTCCCGGTCGCCGACGCGGTGGCGTACGCGCGGCGCTGGCTGCCGGTCCACCGCCCGTACGAGATCCCGTGACCCCGGGCTCCACACCCCCCGCACGCTCCTTAGACTCGTCTGTCATGCGAAGCGAGCCTGTCGTCCAGGTCCGGGCCCTGGTGAAGCGGTACGGGTCCAAGACCGCGGTGGACGGCCTCGATCTGGTCGCCGGGAACGGTGTCACCGCCGTCCTCGGACCCAACGGGGCGGGGAAGACGACGACGATCGAGGTGTGCGAGGGGTACCGGAGAGCGGACGACGGGACGGTCCGGGTCCTCGGACTCGACCCCGTCGCCCAGGCCGCCGAACTGCGGCCCCGGATCGGCGTCATGTTGCAGTCCGGGGGCGTGTACTCGGGTGCGCGCGCCGAGGAGATGCTCCGGCACATGGCGAAGCTGCACGCGCATCCCCTCGACGTCGACGCCCTGATCGAACGCCTCGGCCTCGAAAGCTGCGGCCGGACCAACTACCGCCGCCTCTCCGGCGGCCAGCAGCAGCGCCTCGCCCTCGCGATGGCCGTCGTCGGCCGCCCCGAGCTGGTCTTCCTCGACGAGCCGACGGCCGGCCTCGACCCGCAGGCACGCCGGGCCACCTGGGACCTCGTCCGCGACCTGCGCTCCGACGGCGTCGCCGTGATCCTCACGACGCACCACATGGACGAGGCCGAGCAACTCGCGGACGACGTCGCGATCATCGACGCCGGGAAGGTCGTCGCCCAGGGCTCCCCGGAGCAGCTCTGCAAGGGCGGCGCCGAGAACACCCTCCGCTTCACCGGCCGCCCCGGCCTCGACGTGGGCTCGCTGCTGAAGGCCCTCCCCACCGACTCCACCGCCGACGAACTCACCCCCGGCTCCTACCGCGTCACCGGCAAGATCGACCCCCAGCTCCTCGCCACGGTCACCTCCTGGTGCGCCCAGCACGGCGTGCTGCCGGACCGCATCTCGGTGGAGCGCCACACGCTGGAGGACGTCTTCCTCGAACTGACCGGCAAGGAGCTGCGCTCGTGACCGCCACCGGCACCTACACCCCGAGGCCCGGCGCGGCCCCGCTGCCCCGCATGATCGCCGCGCAGGCCGCGCTGGAGACGAGGATGCTGCTGCGCAACGGCGAGCAGCTCCTCCTGACGGTGATCATCCCCACCCTCCTGCTCGTCCTCTTCAGCTCGGTCGACATCATCGACACCGGCAAGGGAAAGTCCGTCGACTTTCTCACCCCCGGCATCCTGGCGTTGTCCGTCATGTCCACGGCCTTCACCGGCCAGGCCATCGCGACGGGCTTCGAGCGCAGGTACGGCGTCCTGAAACGCCTCGCCTCCTCGCCCCTTCCGCGCTGGGCCCTGATGACGGCGAAAACGGCGTCCGTGCTGGTCACGGAGGTCCTCCAGGTGATCCTGGTGACGGCGATCGCGTTCGCCCTGGGCTGGCACCCGCACGGCGACCCGCTCTCCGTCTTCCTCCTGCTGATCCTCGGCACGGCCGCCTTCTCGGGGCTCGGCCTGCTGATGGCCGGGACGCTGAAGGCGGAGGCGACGCTGGCCGCGGCGAACCTGGTGTTCCTGCTGCTGCTGGTGGGGGGCGGGGTCATCGTCCCGATGGACAAGTACCCGTCGGGGGCACAGGACGTTCTGGGGCTGCTGCCGATCTCGGCGCTCTCGGAGGGGTTGCGGGACGTCCTCCAGCACGGGGCGGGTGTTCCCTGGGGTGACCTGGGGATTCTGGGGGTGTGGGCGGTCGTGGGGCTGACTGCGGCGGGCCGCTTCTTCAAGTGGGAGTAGCCCTCCCCGAACCCAACCGAACCCCCCTCGTGAACGCGTGCACAAGCAGCCGCCTACGATGGTCCGCGTGCCAAACGTGACCCGCGCCGATGCCGTAGCCGCCGTGCGCAACCCGCTCGCCTTCATCGCCGCGCGCTGGACGCCCACCTCCCGGACCGTCCAGCGCGCCGCTCTCGCCGCGCTCGTCATGTCGGTGGTCATCGTGGTCACCGGCGGCGCGGTCCGCCTCACCGGCTCGGGCCTCGGCTGCCCGACCTGGCCGAAGTGCACGGCCACCTCGCTGACCGCGACCAGCGAGATGGGGATGCACGGCGCCATCGAGTTCGGCAACCGCATGCTGACGTACGTGCTGTGCGCGGCCGTCGGGTGGGCCATCGTCGCGGCCCGCTCCGAGAAGCCGTACCGCCGCTCCCTCACCCGCCTCGGGTGGGCCCAGTTCTGGGTCGTCATGGGCAACGCGGTGCTCGGCGGGATCGTCGTCCTCGTCGGCCTGAACCCCTACACGGTCGCCGCGCACTTCCTGCTCTCCTCCGCGCTGATCGCCGTCGCGGCGGTCATGTGGCAGCGGACCCGGGAGGGTGACGGCGCTCCCCGCCCGGTCGTCGGCAAGGCCGTCCAGCAGCTCGTCTGGTCGCTGGTCGGCGCGTCGGGCCTGCTCATCGCGGTCGGCACGGTCGTCACCGGCGCCGGCCCGCACGCGGGTGACTCCCGCGAGGTCGAGCGCATCCCGCTGGACTGGGAGATGATCGCCAAGCTGCACGCGGTCCTGGCATGGATCGTCGTCACGCTGACGTTCGCGCTGTGGTTCGTGCTGAAGGCGGTGGACGCGCCGAAGGGGCCCCGGGACCGGACGCGGGAGCTGTTCGTGATCCTGCTCCTCCAGGGGGGCATCGGCTACATCCAGTACTTCACCAACCTCCCCGAGATCCTGGTCGGCGCCCACATGTTCGGCTCCACGGTGACCTGGATCTGGGTCCTGCGCGTCCTGCTGTCCCTGCGGGAGCGCCCGTTCGACGACGTCTCGGTGCCCGCCCCCGCCGTGGACGCGGTCCCCACCCGCGCCTAGAGCCCGTACACCCGCCGCGCGTTCCCCGACGCCAGCATCCCCGCCACCCGCTGCGCGTCCCCCAGTGACCACGCCCCCTCGACCACCCAGCCGCCCAGTACCCGGGTGAGGGCCTCCTGGAAGAGGCGGGCGGCGGTGAGGTGGAGTTCGGGGAGGGCGCGGGCGCCGCTGGAGTAGAGGAGCTTGCCGAAGGGGGCGAGTTCCAGGGTCTCCGCGAGGACCGTCGCCGCGCGGGCGCCGGTGTGCGGGAGGGCTGTGCCGCAGTCGGCGTAGACGTGGGGGTGGGTTGCCGTGAGGTGGGCGATCTCGCGGTGGCGGGGGTAGCCGTGGAGCAGGATCAGGTCCGTGCCGAGTCCTGTCGTCGTGCGGATGAAGTCCACCGGCAGTACCGGGCCCGTGTGGAGTTGGAGCGGGCGGCCCGAGGCGAGGGCGATCCACAGCAGGTGGCGCAGGAGGACCGGGTCCCTCAACTCGCCGCCGACCCGCCGACCCGCCAGCCAGCGGCCCGCCGCACCCCTCACCTCACCCGCGTCGGGAGGCTCCGGCGCGATCTCGCTCCGCCGGGGAGCGACCGAGGTGAAGGCGACGGCGTTCGCGGCGGCGGTGTGGACCGATTCGGCGAGGTTCGCGAGGAAGCCCTCGACCGTGCCGGAGGTGTCGGCGACCTGTTCGGCGAGGAGTTCGAGGCGGACGATCTCGCGGACGTGCGCGGCGGCTGTCGTCGCGAGTTCGGCGGGGCTCGTGAGGTCCTCCGGCAAGCCCGTGTCGACGAGGAACGTCGCCACCCCTGACCCCCGCAACAGCCTCCGCCCCGCCTCCAGCACCCCCAGCTCACGCCGTCTGGCCAGATAACGCGCGGGTGGACAGTGCGGTTCCAGGTCCAGCAGAGGAGGACACCAGCGCCGCACGGCGAACCCGGCCTGCGTGTCGAACAGGGTCGTCCCGGACGCCGACGCCCCATCCCCGAGCCGAGCCTCGAACGTCCCCAGCCCCAGCTCCGTTCTGAGAACGCCGTGGCAGTACTGGTCCACCAGGGACGGCGTCTCGATCATCCGGTCTCCCCGCAGCGGCGTCGCCTTACGGGGGTTTAACGGACGAGGCGTACGTCAGGTCGCGGTTGACGGAGGACCTGCCCGAAAACGGCCCTCAGCCGCCGATCTGGATCCCGGCCATCCGCTTCCACTCGTACGGCCCGGTCGTCACCTTCGCGGCGAACTCCCCGTCGAACTCCTCGTGCCGGGTGATCCCGGCCTTCTCGACGGCGCGGACGGCGACGTCGAACGACGGAGCGACGACGTCACCCCAGCCGCCGTCGGCACCGACGAGGACGATCCGGGCCCCACGCTGTCCGATGTAGGCGACCTGCCCTTCGGCGCCACCGTGGGCCTTGGCGAAGGAGGTGATGCGCTTGGCGAGCTTGGCGGCGGCGCGGTCCTGCTGGGCGGCGGCCTTGTCGCCGGCCTTGGTGTCCGCTGCGGTGGTCTCTGCTTCGGTGTCTGCCATGCCTGGATGCTACCGACGAGTAGAAAAGGGGGGCAACCACCGGCCCCGCCCCCTCTACCGCAGGAAGGGATCCACCGCGACGGCCACGAACAGCAGCGACACATACGTGATCGACCAGTGGAACAGCCGCATCTCCTTCAGCTTCGCGCCCTCGATCTCCGCCTTGGCGCGGTTCTGGAGGGCGTGGGCCTCCCACAGCCACCAGCCGCCGGCCGCGAGGGCGACGGAGGTGTAGAACCAGCCGGTGTAGCCGAGGGGGGTGAGGAGGAGGGAGACGGCGACCATCACCCAGCTGTAGATGACGATCTGCCGGGCGACGACCTTGTTGGAGGCGACGACCGGAAGCATCGGGACACCCACGCGCGCGTAGTCGTCCTTGACCTTCATGGACAGCGGCCAGTAGTGCGGCGGCGTCCAGAAGAAGATGACGAGGAAGAGGATGACCGGCGCCCAGGAGAGCGAGTTCGTGACGGCGGACCACCCGATGAGGACCGGCATGCAGCCCGCGATCCCGCCCCAGATGATGTTCTGCGCGGTCCGGCGCTTGAGGATCATCGTGTAGACGACCACATAGAAGAGGAGCGCGCCGAGGGCGAGCCACGCGGACAGCCAGTTGACGGCGAGCCCGAACAGCAGCGTGGAGCCGATCGCGAGCGAGATCCCGAAGACGAGGCACTCGCGCGGCGAGACCATGCCGGTGACGAGGGGCCGCTGCGAGGTGCGGTCCATGAGCGCGTCGATGTCACGGTCGATGTACATGTTCAGCGCGTTCGCGCCACCCGCGGACAGGTAACCGGCGAAGCAGGTGATCAGCACCAGACCGAGGTCGGGAACACCCTGCTGCGCCAGGAACATCACCGGAACGGTGGTGATCAGCAGCAGCTCGATGATCCTCGGCTTCGTCAGTGCGACGAACGCCTTGACACGGGCCCCGAACGGCCGGTGCACCGGGCTCTGGTTCGCACCGATAACCCCCGCTGGACGGGATTCGACGGCCGTCACGCACACCCCTGAAAGAGATATCTCAGCAAGCCTTCCCGTGTGAAATGCCGGTAAAGGCCCGCGCGTACCACGCCACTGTAGACGTTGCCCATACCTCGGCCTTCGCGGGGGTACCCCGTGTTGAACAGGGTGATCCGACGGGCGTACGACGGCTCGTTTGAGTACTCGGATGACGGGGTCCGTATTCAGATGCTGAGCCCCCGGGAACCCGGTCAGGAGGCGGATCCCGAAGACTCCCGGCAGTCTGGACGGACGGGAGAAACCGCACGTACTTACGGGGGTAGGCTCGACAACGGCCGGTGGGCACCCAGTGCACCGGCAGCCGGTGGGCGAGCGCCCGAGCAGCCGGTAAACGAACATGTGGAGAGGAGCCCTGACCCAGGGTGAGCACCAAGCCGACCACCACAGACCTCGACTGGACCGAGTTGGACCAGCGGGCCGTAGACACCGCCCGCGTCCTGGCCGCCGATGCCGTACAGAAGGTCGGGAACGGCCATCCGGGTACGGCGATGAGCCTCGCCCCGGCCGCCTACACCCTCTTCCAGAAGGTGATGCGGCACGACCCCGCCGACGCCGACTGGGTCGGGCGGGACCGTTTCGTGCTGTCCGCCGGCCACTCGTCCCTGACCCTCTACACCCAGCTCTACCTGGCCGGCTTCGGCCTGGAGCTGGACGACCTGAAGGCGTTCAGGACGTGGGGCTCGAAGACCCCGGGCCACCCGGAATACGGCCACACCACGGGCGTCGAGACGACGACGGGTCCGCTCGGCCAGGGTGTCGCGAACGCGGTGGGCATGGCGATGGCCGCCCGCTACGAGCGCGGCCTGTTCGACCCCGAGGCTCCGCAGGGCGAGTCCCCCTTCGACCACTTCGTCTTCGCCATCGCGGGTGACGGCTGCCTCCAGGAGGGCATCTCCGCCGAGGCGTCCTCCCTCGCCGGCCACCAGAAGCTCGGCAACCTCGTCCTCCTGTGGGACGACAACCACATCTCGATCGAGGGCGACACGGAGACGGCCGTCTCCGAGGACGTCGTCAAGCGGTACGAGGCGTACGGCTGGCACGTCCAGCGCGTCGCCCCGAAGCCCGACGGCGACCTCGACCCGCACGCGATCTACAACGCGATCGAGGCCGCGAAGAAGGTGACGGACAAGCCGTCGTTCATCGCGATGCGCTCGATCATCGCCTGGCCGGCCCCGAACGCGCAGAACACCGAGGCCGCGCACGGCTCGGCGCTGGGCGACGACGAGGTGGCCGCCACCAAGCGTGTCCTCGGCTTCGACCCCGAGCAGAGCTTCGAGGTCTCCGACGAGGTCCTCGCGCACACGCGCGGCGCCCTGGAGCGCGGTGCGCAGGCGCGGGCCGACTGGGAGAAGTCGTTCCAGCTGTGGCGGGACGACAACCCGGAGCGCGCCGCCGAGTTCGACCGGATCAACGCGGGCGAGCTGCCGGCCGGCTGGGAGGAGAAGGTCCCGGTCTTCGAGGCGGGCAAGGGTGTCGCGACGCGTGCCGCGTCCGGCAAGGTCCTCCAGGCGCTCGGCGCGGTCATCCCGGAGCTGTGGGGCGGCTCGGCCGACCTCGCGGGCTCCAACAACACGACGATCGACGCGTCGTCCTCCTTCCTCCCGGCGGACAACCCGCTGCCCGAGGCTCAGCCGTACGGCCGCACGATCCACTTCGGCATCCGCGAGCACTCGATGGCCGCCGAGATGAACGGCATCGCGCTGCACGGCCACACGCGGATCTACGGCGGCACGTTCCTCGTGTTCTCCGACTACATGCGCAACGCCGTGCGCCTGTCCGCGCTGATGCACCTGCCGGTGACGTACGTGTGGACGCACGACTCGATCGGCCTCGGCGAGGACGGTCCGACGCACCAGCCGGTCGAGCACGTCGCCGCGCTGCGCGCGATCCCGGGCCTGAACGTCGTCCGCCCGGCCGACGCGAACGAGACGGCGATCGCCTGGCGCGAGATCCTGCGCCGAGGCAAGCGCGAGTACGGCGTCTCCGCGCCGCACGGCCTGGCGCTGACCCGGCAGGGTGTGCCGACGTACGCGCCGAACGAGGACACCGTCAAGGGCGGCTACGTCCACACCGAGGCGTCGTCCGGCACCCCGGAGGTCATCCTCATCGCGACCGGCTCCGAGGTCCATGTGGCCGTCGCCGCGCGGGAGTTGCTGGAGGCCGAGGGCACCGCGACGCGCGTGGTCTCGATGCCGTCCGTGGAGTGGTTCGAGGAGCAGACCGCCGAGTACAAGGCGTCCGTCCTCCCCGCCGCCGTCAAGGCGCGTGTCTCCGTCGAGGCCGGGATCGGTCTCACGTGGCACAAGTACGTCGGTGACGCGGGCCGCATCGTTTCCCTGGAGCACTTCGGCGCTTCCGCCGACGGCAAGGTGCTCTTCCAGGAGTACGGCTTCACTGCCGAGAACGTGGCTGCGAAGGCGCGGGAATCCGTCGCCGCCGCCCAGCGCTGACGCCCTTATACGACCACGCACGTAGGAGATGTAATTCCATGACAGACGCACTGAAGCGCCTCTCCGAGGAAGGCGTCGCGATCTGGCTGGACGACCTGTCGCGCAAGCGGATCACGTCCGGCAACCTCGCCGAGCTGATCGACCAGCAGCACGTCGTGGGCGTCACCACCAACCCGTCGATCTTCCAGAAGGCGATCAGCAGCGGCGACGGTTACGAGCAGCAGCTCACCGACCTCGCCGCCCGCAAGGTCACCGTCGAGGAAGCGATCCGCATGATCACGACGGCGGACGTCCGTGACGCCGCCGACATCCTGCGCCCCGTCTACGACGCGACGAACGGCCAGGACGGCCGGGTCTCCATCGAGGTGGACCCCCGTCTGGCGCACGAGACGACGGCGACGGTCGCCGAGGCGAAGCAGCTCGCGTGGCTGGTGGACCGCCCCAACACGCTGATCAAGATCCCGGCCACCAAGGCGGGCCTGCCGGCGATCACCGAGGTCATCGGCAACGGCATCAGCGTCAACGTCACGCTCATCTTCTCCCTGGAGCGCTACCGGGAGGTCATGGACGCCTACCTGGCCGGCCTGGAGAAGGCCAAGGCCAAGGGCATCGACCTGGCGGGCATCCACTCCGTGGCGTCCTTCTTCGTGTCCCGCGTGGACACCGAGATCGACAAGCGCCTGACCGCGCTCGGCACGGACGAGGCCCTCGCCCTGAAGGGCAAGGCGGCCCTCGCCAACGCGCGCCTCGCCTACCAGGCGTACGAAGAGGTCTTCTCCTCTTCCCGCTGGGAGGCCCTGGAGAAGGCGGGCGCCAACAAGCAGCGCGCGCTGTGGGCGTCGACCGGTGTGAAGGACCCGGCGTACAAGGACACCCTGTACGTGGACGACCTCGTCGCCCCGAACACCGTCAACACCATGCCGGAGGCCACCCTGCTGGCCACCGAGGACCACGGCCGGATCACCGGCGACACGATCTCGGGCACCTATGAGCAGTCCCGCGCCGAGCTGGACGCGGTCGAGAAGCTCGGGATCTCGTACGACGACGTGGTCCAGCTCCTTGAGGACGAGGGCGTCCAGAAGTTCGAGGAGTCCTGGACCGACCTGCTCAAGTCGACCGAGGCGGAGCTTTTGCGCCTCGCTCCTTCGGAGGGCTGATTTCCCTTGTCGAGCAGCAATCCGCTGCGTGACCCGGCAGACCGACGGCTCCCGCGTATCGCGGGGCCGTCGGGCCTTGTCATCTTCGGTGTCACGGGCGACTTGTCACGTAAGAAGCTGATGCCGGCCGTGTACGACCTCGCCAACCGGGGTCTGCTTCCGCCGGGTTTCTCCCTGGTCGGGTTCGCCCGCCGGGAGTGGGAGCACGAGGACTTCGCGGCCGAGGTCCACGACGCCGTCAAGGCGCACGCCCGTACGCCGTTCCGTGAGGAGGTCTGGCAGCAGCTCATCCAGGGGATGCGCTTCGTGCAGGGCACCTTCGACGACGACGAGGCGTTCGAGCGGCTGCGCGACACGATCCAGGAACTGGACGCGGCGCAGGGCACGGGCGGCAACTTCGCCTTCTACCTGTCCGTGCCGCCGGGCGCGTTCCCGGTGGTCATCCAGCAGCTGAAGAAGCACGGGCTCGCCGACCAGTCGCGCGGTTCGTGGCGGCGCGCGGTCATCGAGAAGCCGTTCGGCCACGACCTGAAGTCCGCCGAGGACCTCAACACCACGGTCGAGGAGGTCTTCGCGCCCGACCAGGTCTTCCGCATCGACCACTACCTCGGCAAGGAGACCGTCCAGAACATCCTGGCGCTGCGCTTCGCCAACACGATGTTCGAGCCGATCTGGAACCGGTCCTTCGTGGACCACGTGCAGATCACGATGGCCGAGGACATCGGCATCGGCGGCCGTGCCGGGTACTACGACGGCATCGGCGCCGCCCGCGACGTCATCCAGAACCACCTGCTCCAGCTGATGGCGCTGACGGCGATGGAGGAGCCCGCGTCCTTCGACGCGGACGCGCTCGCCGCCGAGAAGACCAAGGTGCTCGGCGCGGTCCGGCTGCCGAAGGACCTGGGCCGCGACACCGTGCGCGCCCAGTACGCGGCCGGCTGGCAGGGTGGCGAGAAGGTCATCGGCTACCTCGAAGAGGACGGCATCGACAAGGAGTCGAAGACCGACACCTATGCCGCGATCAAGGTCGAGGTCGACAACCGCCGCTGGGCGGGCGTCCCCTTCTACCTGCGGACCGGCAAGCGCCTCGGCCGCCGGGTCACCGAGATCGCGGTCGTCTTCCAGCGCGCCCCGCACTCCCCCTTCGACACGACGGCCACCGAGGAGCTGGGCTCCAACGCGATCGTCATCCGCGTCCAGCCCGACGAGGGCGTCACCGTCCGCTTCGGCTCCAAGGTGCCGGGCACGTCGATGGAGATCCGGGACGTGTCCATGGACTTCGCGTACGGCGAGTCCTTCACGGAGTCGTCCCCGGAGGCGTACGAGCGCCTCATCCTGGACGTCCTGCTCGGCGACTCGAACCTCTTCCCGCGCACCGAGGAGGTCGAACTGTCCTGGCGGATCCTCGACCCGATCGAGGAGTACTGGGACACCCACGGCAAGCCGGCCCAGTACGCGGCGGGCACCTGGGGACCCGCCGAGGCCGACGAAATGCTCGCCCGCGAGGGAAGGAGCTGGCGCCGCCCATGAAGATCGACCTCACGGACACCACCGCCGGCAAGATAAACAAGGCCCTGGTCAGGGGCCGCCGCGAGATCGGCACCCCGGCCGTCGGCATGGTCCTCACCCTGGTCATCGTCACCGACGAGGAGAACGCGTACGACGCCCTCAAGGCGGCCGGTGACGCGTCCAGCGAGCACCCCTCGCGCACCATCGTCGTCATCCGCCGCGTCTCCCGCTCCGCGCGCGACCGCACACAGTCGCGGATCGACGCGGAGATCCTGCTCGGCGCCGACGCGGGCACCGGCGAGACGGTCGTCCTGCGGCTGCACGGCGAGGTCTCCGACCACGCCCAGTCCGTCGTCCTGCCGCTGCTCCTGCCGGACGCGCCGGTCGTGGCGTGGTGGCCGGTGGACGCGCCGGTCGACCCGGCGAACGACCCGCTCGGCGCGCTCGCGCAACGCCGGGTCACCGACTCGTTCGCCGCCGAGCAGCCCGTCCGCGAGCTGACGGCCCGCGCGAAGTCGTACGCCCCCGGCGACACCGACCTCGCCTGGACCCGCATCACGCCCTGGCGCTCGATGCTGGCCGCCGCTCTCGACCAGGTCGTCTGCGAGGTGACGGCCGTCGAGGTGGAGGGCGAGGAGTTCAACCCGAGCTGCGAGCTGCTGGCGATGTGGCTCGCGGACCGGCTGGACGTCCCGGTCCGACGCACCCTGTCGGCGGGGCCGGGCCTCACCGCCGTCCGCATGTCGACGGACACGGGCCCGATCGCCCTCGCCCGTCCCGACGGCACGGTCGCCACTCTCTCCGTCCACGGCCAGCCCGACCGGCCCGTCGCGCTGAAACGGCGGGACACCGTCGACCTCATCGCGGAGGAGCTGCGCCGGCTGGACCCGGACGACACGTACGCGTCCGCCCTGCGGTTCGGGGTGGAGCGGCTGAACTCGTCGGTGTCGACGGCGTTCCCGGCGCCTGCGGTGACGCGGCGTGCGGTGGCGGCGATCCCTGCGCCGACGGTCGCTGAGCCGGTGGCGGTGGTGAAGGACGCGGGTTCTTCTGGTGCCGGTGCTGCGGGTACCGGTGCCGGTTCAGGTGCTGCCGGTACCGCTGCCCCTGTCGAGGGAGCGCGAAAAAGCGGCGCGGCTGACGATAAGGCTGCCGGAGCCACGGGTGGAGCCCTCGGAGGGGGCGTCTCAGGAGGGGTCGTCGCAGGAGGGGTCGGAGGAACCTCTCCCGCCGCTCCCCCGGCGACTGCGAAAGCTCCCGTACTACCGGCCGAAACGCCGGAGCCGGTGAGGAAGGCCATCACCCCGTGAACACACCCCAGTTGGTCGTCCACCGCGACAAGGAGCTGATGGCGCAGGCCGCCGCGGCCCGCCTCATCACGAAGATCGTCGACGCGCAGTCCTCCCGGGGTTCCGCGTCGATCGTCCTCACCGGTGGCCGCAACGGCAACGCCCTCCTCGCCGCGCTGGCCACGGCCCCCGCCCGGGACGCCGTCGACTGGTCCCGGCTCGACCTGTGGTGGGGCGACGAACGCTTCCTCCCCGAGGGCGACCCCGACCGCAACGTCACCCAGGCCCGCGAGGCCCTCCTCGACGCCGTCCCCCTCGACCCGAAGCGTGTGCACGCCATGCCCGCGTCCGACGGCGAGTACGGGTCGGACGTGGAGGCGGCGGCGGAGGCGTACGCGGAGGAACTGGCGCGGGCCGCGGATCTGGAGTCCCCGGCCGCCGTCCCCTCCTTCGACGTCCTCATGCTGGGCGTCGGCCCGGACACCCACGTGGCGTCCCTGTTCCCGGAGTTCCCCGCGGTCCGCGAGACATCCCGCACGGTGGTAGGCGTCCAAGGCGCTCCGAAGCCCCCGCCCACCCGAGTGACCCTCACCCTCCCCGCCATCCGCGCGGCCAAGGAGGTCTGGCTCCTCGCGGCCGGCGAGGACAAGGCCGAGGCCGCCGCCATCGCCCTCTCCGGCGCCGGCGAGATCCAGGCACCGGCCGCGGGTGCGCACGGCCGCACCAGGACCCTCTGGCTCCTGGACCAGCCGGCAGCGTCCCAACTCCCGCGCTCGCTGTACCCGCCGGCAACGGCATAGCAAGAAGAACTGAGGGCCCCGTCCGAACGGACGGGGCCCTCAGTCGTCGGATCACCGCACGCGCACGGTCACAACCCCGGACGTCCTCCACCGCACAGGATGCCGGTCGTGCACGCTCTTGAGCCCCCACATCACACCCCGGACCTGGAGGCCACCCCGCCGCACAGCCTTCACCCCAACGCTGACCCGCCCCTCAGGACCACCCCGCCGCACCACAGCCCCACACCCGACCTGCCGCCAGACCTTGGTCCCGTTCTTCGCCTCGACACATATCCGCAGATACCGCGCGGCGTCATCGTCCCCCCGCGCACTGACCTTGAACGCCTTCCCGACCACGGCAGTACGAGGCGCGGAAACAGAGATGTCCCCCTTGGCATACGCAGGCCCAGCAGCAAGAGCCACAACACCGACCCCGGCCACCAAGGCCCCCCACCGACCAACACTTCTCACAACGACCCCTCCCAGAAAAAGTCCTGCCACCTCACTAGATGCCAAAACCGCTCAAAGGGTTGCGTCAATGTTCTAGACCCGTACCCGACATCGAACAGCACCCGCTCTCTTAGGGGCGCGGGGAACTGCGCAAAACCACGATGGCGCCGCACCGGACATCGAACAGCACCCCATCTTTCAGGGGCGCGGGGAACTGCGCGACCAGCCACAAACGCACCCGCAGCCGGCCGCCAACAGAACCCCCCACCCCGGTCCCCGATCTCAACGCCCCCGAAGCTCCCGATACACCCCCACAAGAGCCCGCGTAGAAGAGTCCAGCCCCTCCACCTCAGCCCCTTCCGTCAACGCCGGCTCCACCCGCTTCGCGAGCACCTTCCCCAGCTCGACCCCCCACTGATCGAAGGAGTCGATCCCCCACACAGCCCCCTGCACGAACACCTTGTGCTCGTACAACGCGATGAGCTGCCCCAGCACAGACGGCGTCAGCCGCCCCGCGAGGATCGTCGTCGTCGGACGATCCCCCTTGAACACTTTGTGCGCGACCAGTTCCTCGGCAACCCCCTCCCCCCGAACCTCCTCCGGCGTCTTGCCGAAGGCCAACGCCTGGGTCTGCGCGAAGAAGTTGGCCATCAGCAGATCGTGCTGCGCCTTGAGCCGCCCACTCATCTCCCCCACCGGCTCGGCGAACCCGATGAAGTCCGCGGGAATCAGCTTCGTCCCCTGATGGATCAACTGGTAGTACGCGTGCTGCCCGTTGGTCCCCGGCGTCCCCCACACGACGGGCCCGGTCTCCCACTCGACCTCGTGCCCGTCCCGCCCGACATACTTCCCGTTGGACTCCATGTCGAGCTGCTGAAGATACGCGGCGAACTTGGACAGGTAATGCGAGTAGGGCAGCACCGCATGCGACTGCGCCCCGTGGAAGTTCCCGTACCAGATCCCCAACAGGCCCAGCAGCAACGGCACGTTGGCCTCGGCGGGCGCGGTCCGGAAGTGTTCGTCGACGACCCGGAACCCCTCCAGCATCTCCCGGAACCGCGCGCCCCCGACCGCGATCATCAGGGACAGCCCGATCGCGGAGTCGAAGGAGTACCGCCCCCCGACCCAGTCCCAGAACTCGAACATGTTGACCGTGTCGATCCCGAACTCGGCGACTTTCCCCGCGTTGGTCGACAGCGCGACGAAGTGCTTGGCGACAGCGGCGTCGTCCCCGAGCGCCTCCACCAGCCACGCCCGCGCGGACGTCGCGTTGGTGATCGTCTCGATCGTGGTGAACGTCTTGGACGCGACGATGAACAACGTCTCGGCGGCATCCAGATCCCGCAGGGCCTCATGCAGATCGGCCCCGTCGACGTTGGACACGAACCGCACGGTGAGCGCCCGGTCGGTGAAGCTGCGCAGCACCTCGTACGCCATCGCGGGCCCGAGGTCGGACCCCCCGATCCCGATGTTGACGACGTTGCGGATCCGGCGCCCGGTGTGCCCGACCCACTCCCCGCCGCGCACCCGCTCGGCGAACCCCTCCATCTTGTCGAGCACGGCATGCACACCCGGCACGACGTTCTCCCCGTCGACCTCGACGACCGCGTCCCGGGGCGCCCGCAGCGCCGTGTGCAGGACGGCGCGGTCCTCGGTGACGTTGATCCTCTCGCCCCGGAACATCGCGTCCCGCAGCCCGAACACGTCGGTGGCGACGGCGAGTTCACGCAGCAGCGTCAGCGTCTCGTCGTCCACGAGGTGCTTCGAGTAGTCGACGTACAGATCCCCGACCCGCAGCCGGTACCCCTCCCCCCGCCCGGGGTCCGCGTCGAACAGTTCCCGCAACCCGGTCCCGCCCCACTCCTCACGGTGCTTGACGAGAGCCGCCCACTCGGGCAACTGGTTGAGCCGGACCCGGCCGTCTGCGTTCATCTCGAACTCGCCTTTCCTGAGCTGCCGTACGGCTGCCGCACGGCTGCTGTACGGATGCCAACCTAGGTGATCACCCCGGCACCCGCCCCGACGTCACGCCGTCCTGCGGCGCAACAACAGATACGTCCGCCTTGCCCGCGGGTATCAACGAGACGACGGCGAGCGCGAAGAGGGCGGCGGCGAACAGGACGGGCGCGTTGAGCCCGAGCCCCCGGGCGACCACTCCGCCGGCCAGCGCGCCGACCGGCGCACCCGCGGTGGAGGCGGTGCGGAAGGCGGCGGCGATCCGGCCCAACAGGGCATCGGGAGCGCGTTCCTGCATGAGCGTCACCTGGTTGACGTTCCACACCATGCCCATGAATCCGAGGAGCGCCATCCCCACGAGCAGCGCGCCCAGGTGCCGTACGGTGCCCATGGCGACGAGCGAGGCCACCTGGACCGTCCCTCCCCACAGCAGCGCCCGCGCCCTCCCCAGCCGCCGTGCGACGCGCTGTGCGACGAACCCGCCGGCGATCGATCCGGCGGAGTACGCGGTCATCGCGGCGGCGAACCCGGCGTCCCCCGCGTCCAGCCATCGGGTGACGACCAGTACCAGGGTCGCGATCAGCGCGCCCATCCCGATGTTGCACAGCAGGGTGGCCACGCAGATCGCCCGCAGCGCCCGGTCCCGCCACAACACCCGTACCCCTTCGGCGATCTCCCCCCGCAAGGTGCTTCCCCCGGCCCGCGCTTCCCGCTCGACGGGCCGCACCCGCAGGGAGGCGATGAGCCCGGCCGCCACGAAGTAACTGAGCGCGTCCACCACGAACGGCGTGGCCATCCCCGCCACGACGAGCAAGGGCACGACGGGCCCCGCCACCAGCCCCCCGGCGATCTGCTGACCCGTCATCAACCGGGCGTTGGCGGTGCCGAGTTGATCTCTTTCCACCACCGAAGGCAGCAGCGCGGTGGACGCGTTGTCGAACAGCGTCTGAAGCGTCGTCAACGCAAACGCAAGCCCCAACAACACCCCGACAGAAGCCTCCCCGAGCGCCACCACCACAGCGAACCCCGCCACCAGCACCCCCCGCACCACATCCACCACCCACATGGCCCGCCGCTGATCCACCCGATCGGCCAACGCCCCACCCACCAGCCCGAACAACAACCACGGCACATACCCACAAGCAGTGACCGAAGCAATCACCACCGGATCATCCGTAACCCGCACAGCCACCAACGGCAGAGCGGTACTCCGCAACGCATCCCCGAACCGCGACACAACAGAAGCGGCCCACAACCGCCGGAACCCAGTCATGGTCAAACAGTAGAGACGACCACTGACAATGCGGGCTGAGCTGAGATAGCCAGGGGCGCGGGGAACTGCGCAAAACCACAACGGCGCCGCAGCCTAAAACCGGCAGACCACGGCACCCACAGTGGATCTAAATCTCCCCCCGCAACTTGGCGAGAGCCTCAGCCAAGATCGCTTCCCCATCCGCGTCACTCCGCCGCTCCCGCACATACGCGAGATGCGTCTTGTACGGCTCAGTCTTCGGCGGAGCCGGCGGATTGTCGTGATCCTGCCCCGCGGGAAACCCACACCTAGGACAGTCCCACGTATCCGGCACCTGCGCATCACTCGCGAAACTCGGCTGCGTCTCATGCCCGTTGGAGCACCAGAAGGAGATGCGCAGTCGGGGCGCGGACTCGCCCCGCTCGGCCTCGCCCATCGGCCCCGCCCCGACCCGGCTTCCTCGGATCGCGTTGCCACTTGCCACGGTGTAACTCCCTGCGTGATGGTGCCGCGAAGCGAGTCGGCGTTTCGCTCCGCTGCGAGCGCCTCAGTCTACGTAAGACCAATGCCCAACGCGCGTCCAGTGGTTGGAGTTACCGCACACAGACGCAAGCCCCATGATAGGCCGCGCTCCAAGGCGCGCACCGAACATGGGGCGTTGTGTGCGTATGTGCTGCGGGACGCTGCTCAGCTGTTCGACTTCATGAGCAGACCGAGGACGATGATGCTGGCGAACCAGAGCAGACCGACCACGACGGTGATGCGGTCGAGGTTGCGCTCGGCGACCGAGGAGCCACCGACGGAGGACTGCATGCCGCCACCGAACATGTCGGAGAGGCCGCCGCCCTTCCCCTTGTGCATCAGCACGAGCAGCATCAGCAGCAGGCTGAAGACGATCAGGGCGATCGAGAACCCCAAAACCACGGCTGGACCAACTTCCTCGGATTCTGACTGGATTACGGGGGTCGTGATCATTTCTTAGGCGCACTGCCCAGATTTTTGGTCACGACCCCCGCCAGGGTACGACGAATAGCCGCTAGGGCCTACTCACTGATCCCGGAACCGCACGATCTTGACGAACTCGTCGGTGTCGAGGGAGGCCCCGCCGACCAGCGCGCCGTCGATGTCGGCCTGCGCCATGATCTCGGCGACGTTCCCGGACTTCACGGAGCCGCCGTACTGGATGCGGACCTTGTCGGCCAGCTCCTGGTCGTACAGCTCGGCGAGCTTCGCGCGGATCGCGGAGCACACCTCCTGCGCGTCCCCGGCGCCGCAGACCTCGCCGGTGCCGATGGCCCAGACGGGCTCGTAGGCGATGACGACGGTCTCGGCCTGCTCGGCGGCGACGTCCTTCAGCCCGCCCTCGACCTGGGAGAGGGTGTGGGCGACGTGGTTGCCGGCCTCGCGGACGTCGAGCTCCTCGCCGACGCACAGGATCGGGGTGAGCCCGTGCTTGAAGGCGGCCTTGACCTTGGCGTTGACGACGGTGTCGTCCTCGGCGTGGTACTGGCGGCGCTCGGAGTGGCCGACGGCGACGTAGGCGCACTTCAGCTTGGCGAGCATGGGGCCGGAGATCTCGCCGGTGTAGGCGCCGGAGTCGTGCGCGGAGATGTCCTGGGAGCCGTACTTGATCTTCAGCTTGTCGCCGTCGACCAGGGTCTGCACGGAGCGCAGGTCGGTGAAGGGCGCGAGGACGGCGACCTCGACGGCCTCGTAGTCCTTGTCGGCCAGGGCGAAGGCGAGCTTCTGGACGTGGGCGATGGCCTCAAGGTGGTTGAGGTTCATCTTCCAGTTGCCCGCCATCAGCGGCGTGCGGGTGGTCATCGGGGTCAGTCCTCCAGTGCGGCGAGACCGGGAAGCGTCTTGCCCTCCAGGTATTCGAGGGAAGCGCCCCCGCCGGTCGAGATGTGGCCGAACGCGTTCTCGTCGAAGCCGAGCGTGCGCACGGCGGCGGCGGAGTCTCCCCCACCGACGACGGTGAAGCCGTCCGAGTCGATGAGTGCCTGGGCGACCGCCTTGGTGCCCTCGGCGTAGTCGGGGTGCTCGAAGACGCCCATGGGACCGTTCCAGAAGACGGTCGCGGCGTCGGCGAGCTTGGACGCGTACAGTTCGCCGGTCCCCGGGCCGACGTCGAGGCCGAGGCTGCCCTCGGGCATCCGGCTCGCGTCGACGACGGCGTGCTCGGTGGGGGCCTTGGCCTTGAGGTCGGGGAAGCCGGTGGAGACGACGACGTCGATCGGGACGAGCAGCTCGACGCCCTGCTTCTCGGCGCGCTCCAGGTACTCGGTGACGGCCGGGATCTGGTCCTCCTGGAGCAGCGAGGCGCCGACCTCGTGGCCCTGCGCCTTGAGGAAGGTGAAGGCCATGCCGCCGCCGATGAGGATGCGGTCGGCCTTGCCGAGGAGCTGGTCGATGACGGCGAGCTTGTCGGAGACCTTGGAGCCGCCGAGCGCGACGACGTAGGGGCGCGCGACGTCCTCGGTGAGCTTCTTGAGGACGCCGACCTCGGTGGCGATCAGGTAGCCGGCGTAGTGCGGGAGGCGCGCGGGGAGGTCGAAGACGGAGGCGTGCTTCCGGTGCACCGCGCCGAAGCCGTCCCCGACGTAGACGTCGGCGAGGGCGGCGAGCTGGTCGGCGAACTCGCCGCGCTCGGTGTCGTCCTTGCTGGTCTCGCCCGCGTTGAAGCGGAGGTTCTCGACGACGGCGACCTGGCCGGGTTCGAGGCCGTTCACGGCGTCGTGGGCGGCGGGGCCGACGGTGTCCTGGGCGAAGGCCACGGGAGCGCCGAGCAGCTCACCGAGGCGTTCGGCGGCGGGCAGCAGCGAGAACGTGAGGTCCGGGGCGCCCTTGGGGCGGCCGAGGTGCGAGGCGACGACGACCTTGGCGTCCGCCTCGACGAGGGCCTTGATGGTCGGCAGGACGGCGCGGATGCGGCCGTCGTCGGTGATGAGGCCGTCGGCCAGCGGGACGTTGAGGTCGGCGCGCACGAAGACACGCTTGCCGGACACGCCTTCGGCGAGGAGATCGTCGATCGTCTTCAATGCAGTCTCCAGGAGGACAGGGGGCTGAGGGGCTCTTGATCGTAGAGGTGCGGTGACGCACGTCAGGGCCCGGGGAGCGCTTCCTCGCGTGCTGCCCCGGGCCCTGCTCGTCAGGCGGTGATCAGAGCTGGCCGCCGACGAAGACCGTGAGGTCGACGAGGCGGTTGGAGTAGCCCCACTCGTTGTCGTACCAGCCGAGGATCTTCACCGTGTTGCCCTCCTGGACCATGGTCAGGGAGGAGTCGAAGGTGCAGGAGGCCGGGTCGCTGACGATGTCCGAGGAGACGATCTCGTCCTCGGTGTAGGCCAGGAAGCCCGCGAGGGGGCCGTCCTCGGAGGCCTTCTTGAACGCGGCGTTGACCTCGTCCTTGGTGACCTCGCGCTGGAGGGTGACGACGAGGTCGGTGGCGGAGCCGGTGGGGACCGGGACGCGCATCGCGATGCCGTCGAGCTTGCCCTTGAGCTGGGGCAGGACCAGGGCGGTGGCCTTGGCGGCACCGGTCGTGGTCGGGATGATGTTCTCGGCGGCGGCGCGGGCGCGGCGCAGGTCCGAGTGCGGGAAGTCCAGGATGCGCTGGTCGTTGGTGTACGCGTGGACCGTCGTCATCAGGCCCTTGACGATGCCGAAGTTCTCGTCGAGAACCTTGGCCATCGGCGCCACACAGTTGGTGGTGCAGGAGGCGTTGGAGATGACGTGGTGGTTGGCCGCGTCGTACTGGTCCTGGTTGACGCCCATCACGATGGTGATGTCCTCGTCCTTGGCCGGGGCCGAGATGAGGACCTTCTTCGCGCCGCCGGCGATGTGCTTCGCGGCGTCGGCCTTCTTGGTGAAGATGCCGGTGGACTCGATGACGATGTCGACGCCCAGCTCGCCCCACGGGATGTCGGCGGGGTTGCGCTCGGAGAGGACCTTGATGGTGTGGCCGTCGACCGTGATGGTGTCCTCGGTGTGCGACACCTCGGCCTTGAGGCGGCCCAGGATGGTGTCGTACTTGAGCAGGTGAGCGGTGGTCGCGGTGTCACCCAGGTCGTTGACCGCCACGATCTCGATGTCCGCACCCTGCTCCAGCAGCGCGCGGAAGTAGTTGCGGCCGATGCGGCCGAAGCCGTTGATGCCTACGCGGATCGTCACGAACCGATCTCCTCGTTGGTACGCCGGCCTTCGTCGCCGGCGAGCTGAGTTTGGGATGTCCCCGACCAACCCCGACCCTACCTCCCGATGCGGGCGGCGGTGACATCGAGTCGTGCCATACGCGGCGAGGCGGTCCGTACCCCCCAGTAGGGGTACGGACCGCCAGGACTCGGGAAACCTTGTCACACGATTCGGTTACGAGTCACAGTGCGCCCTTGACCAGGCCGCCGAGACCTCTCATCGCCTCTCAAGTGAGGCGAGGGCCTTTCCGATGAGCGCCTTGCGGTCCGCGGCGGAGGGCAGGTGCTCCAGGCCGAAGCCCAGCAGCACGGTGTCCTTGGTGGTGACGGCGCCGTACGTCTGGAAGAGGGCGCCGGTGCGCGCCCAGTTCTTCAGGACCGGCGGGCTGCCCGCCGGGGGCCCGGTGACCTGCCAGGCGCCGAGCGACGTCTCGAAGCCCTCGGTCTGGGTGGCCGTGCCGGTCGCGGTGAGGGCGGTCTCGTCCAGGAACAGGCCGTGGCCGCCGGTACCGGGGTCGGAGACGTAGGCGAACGACAGCTCGACCTTCTTCCCGGCGTACGCGGAGAGGTCGAACTCGACCGGCTGCCAGCCGTCGGAGGTGCCGGTGAAGGCGTTCCACGCGCCGGAGGTCCCGGTGTTCGCGCAGGCGCCGCCCGTCAGGGTCAGGTAGTGCTTCAGCCAGGGGTGCGCCGCGAGGTAGAAGCCCCCGCCGCACTCCGCGGGTACGGCGGTGCCGCTCCTGCCGCCCTTGTCCGGCAGGGTCGTCCAGTCGTCGCCGCCGACGGTGTGCGCCTCGACGAGCGCGTTGTCGTACCCCTTCTCGGTGTCCCAGAACAGCCGGGCCTTCAGGGTGGGCGCCTGCGCGGCGGTGACCGAGGTGAGGTCGACGGTCCGGGTCAGCCGGTCGTAGGCGTTGTCGGTGTGCACGGCGGCGGCCATGTACGAGCCCGCGTACGGCCCGTAGGGGTTGACGGCCCCGGCGTACTTGCCCGCGCCCGCGCTCGCGAACTGGGGGTACTTGGCGGCGGGGAGTTCGTCGGAGGTGACCGCGTAGGCGCCGGCCTGGTCCAGCGGGTTGCCGGGGGCGCCGGCCAGCGGTCCGGTGAAGCCCTTCAGCCGGCCCGCGCCGGTGAAGCCGGTGGCCCCGGGGGCGGACGTGCGCGAGTAGGCGCCCAGGTAGTACTGGCTGAAGTCGTCGGAGGGGTTGCCGCCGCCGAGGTCGACCGTGCCGCCGGCCCGCTCACCGGCCTCGACGAGCTTGCCGCCCTCGTTCAGGAAGGCGCGCAGCTGGAGCTGGGTCGGGTTACCGGGAACGGCCGCGCCGGTGTAGTGGACGACCGTCCGGAAGTGCTTGAGCACCCCGAGCGCGTCCGGCACGCCCTGCGTCGCGACGTCCCACACAACCGCCTTGCGGCCGCCCGCCTTCAGCGCGTCGACGTACTTCTGTGCCTGCGTGGCCTTGGCGCCCTCCTCGGCGACGACAAGGGTGTCGGCGGCGGCCCGCTTCGCGACCGTGTAGGTGAACTTGCCACTGGCGACGCGCTTCCCGGCCGTCGTCGTGCCGGTGAACCACACCTGGACCTTGTCACCGGGGCGGCCGTCCTTGACCTTCGCCCGGTACGCGTCGAAGTACAGGTTGTCGTGCCCGCCGTACGTCTCGCCGCCCTTCCACGCCTTCAGCGCCGTGCTGTGCGTACGGCCGCCGTCGACACGGTAGTTGAGCTGCTTGTGGCGCAGCGCCTTGCGGACGACGACGGAGACCTCCTGGGCCGCGCCGCGGGAGTACGAGGTGGCGAAGGGGGCGGGCGTGAAGTCGGCGGCGGTCATGCCGACCGAGGACTTCGGGCGGTCCGGGGTCGCGGCGGACTCGGCGACGGAGAGCGCGAAGGGGATGTTCTTCTTGAACTCGCCCTGGATCAGCTTCTCGTCGTCCGGGAAGTTGAAGACGGACTGGCAGTCGGCCGCGTTCCAGCGGTCGTTCGGGTCGAGGTCCGAGGCCGTCTGGCAGGTCGACATCTCGGGGGTGAACATCGCGACGTCGTTGACGTTCGACGCGTGGCCGTCCGCCTCGCCGTTGGTGGTGTACAGCTCCGAGGACACCTGCGGGTGGTAGCCGGGGACCGCCGATTTCGCGGGGGTGCCGGCGAGCGCCTTGTAGGCGACGTCGTCCGGGGTGTCGGTGGCGACCTGCCAGCCGACGCCGTACAGCAGCAGTTCGGCCGCGGAGTGGTAGTTGATGGCGTAGGAGAAGCCGATCCGCTTCTCGAACGCGTCCAGCGCCTTCGTCTCGGGCTCGGAGGACGGGCGCACACCGCGGTAGGTCTCGCTCGTGGGGTCCGGGGACGAACCCTCGTCGTCGTAGCCCCACTTGTAGGCGAAGTTGCGGTTCAGGTCGACGCCGTCGCCGTTCGAGATGACCCCGTCGCCGTTGACGTCGCGCAGGTTCTTGCGCCACAGGCGGGTCGTGGAGTCCTTGAACGTGTAGTCGTAGCCGTCGGGGTTGGCCGACAGCACGAACCACAGCTCGGTCGTGTCGACGATCTTCCTGATCCGGTTGTCGGTCTTGTAGTTGTCCAGGTAGTAGTGCATCAGCCGCCGGGTCATCTCCGGGGTGATCCACTCACGCGCGTGCTGGTTGGACGCGTACAGGACGGACGGCTTGCTGCCGTCCTTGCTCTGCTTCGCGCCCTTGGTGAGCTTCAGCGCGAGGATGTCCTGGCCGTTCACCGTCTTGCCGATGGAGACGACCTTCGTGAGACCGGGGTTGCGCTGCCCGGTCCTGACGATCTCCTCCTTCAGCCCGCCCTTTCCGCTGTACGGCCGGAACACCCCGTCCCCCGCGGCCTCGACCCGGCGCAGGGCCTTGGCGGAGAGGGCGTGCTCGGTGAGGCCGACGCCCTGCCCCTCCAGCGTCTTCGCCTGACCGTCGGTCAGATAGACCTCGACGACGGCCTTGCCCGTCGCCGGCACGGACGAGCTGAGTTCCTGTGCGTCCTGGCCCGCCGCGAGCAGCAACGGCACCTGGGCCTTGGTCACTTCGGCGCGGAAGACCTTGACCTCGTCCCCGCCGCTCCTGGCCTGCCCCGGCTGCGCCTGCGCGATCGGCGCCACCACGGCTCCGCCCGCGAGCAGCGCCCCTACCGCGAGGATCGATCTGGTTCTGCGTCTCATGAACTCCCCTATGCCCTGATCGCACGACATCCACGGCATCCCCGCGAACACGTGCCAGGCTCATGACACTCAGTTCCCCCGTCAAGGGCGCCTCGGGGGCAAGTCACCCGTACGGGTCAGTCCCCGAGGGGTGGGTGACGGAGCGTCAGAGAGGGTTCGGGGCAGAGAGGTTGCCCGGTGAGGCGCCGCCCGTGAAGGCGACGCCCGGTGTCAGCCCGCGAGGTTGTCGGCCATCTCGTCGCTGAGATTGGCCTCCGTGCCGGGGATGCCGAGGTCGGTGGCGCGCTTGTCGGCCATCGCCAGGAGCCGGCGGATCCGGCCCGCGACGGCGTCCTTGGTGAGCGGCGGGTCGGCGAGGGCGCCGAGCTCCTCCAGAGACGCCTGCTTGTGGTCCATGCGCAGCCGGCCGGCCGCCGCGAGGTGCTCGGGGACCTCCTCGCCGAGGATCTCCAGGGCGCGCTGCACGCGGGCCCCGGCGGCGACGGCGGCCCGCGCCGAGCGGCGGAGGTTCGCGTCGTCGAAGTTGGCGAGGCGGTTCGCGGTGGCCCGCACCTCGCGCCGCATCCGGCGCTCCTCCCAGGCCAGCACCGACTCGGCATCCAGGCCTTCGAGCCGCAGCTCGTCGAGGGCAAGGCCATCCAGATCCACCCGCTCGTCTGCACCGCGTTCAACGCGGACTTCGACGGTGACCAGATGGCCGTC
>NZ_JBTYMC010000053.1:0-32006 GCF_054880855.1 Streptomyces sp. S6
GCGTCCTGGCCGTAGATCGACTCGTGGACGAGGGCGTAGAGGGGGTTCTTCGCGTACGAGAGGTGGCTCTGGAGGTTCTCCCGGAACTCGTCGGAGAGCGCCTCGCCCTCGCCGTCGAACTCGCCGCCGCCCGCGTCCGCGTCCTGTCCGTCGCCGACGTCTCCCGCCGCCTGCGCGACCGCTTCGCCCTCCTGTCCGGCGGCGCCCGCGACACCCCCGAACGCCACCGCACCCTGCGGGCCGTCGTCGACTGGAGCTGGAACCTCCTCGGACCCGACGGCCGCACCGCCCTGCGCGCCCTGTCCGTGTTCCCCGGCGGCTTCGACGCCGAGGCCGCCGCGTACCTCCTCGACGACGGCGACCCCCTCGACCTCCTCGAACAGCTCACCGGCCAGTCCCTGCTGAAGGTCACCGACGGCCCGCACGGCACCCGGTTCCACATGCTGGAGACCCTCCGCGAGTTCGGCGCGGCCCGGCGCACCGAGGCCGGTGAGGACGACGCCGTCACCGGCCGATTCCTGCGCTGGGCACGGGACTTCGGCCGCACCCACCACGACGTCCTGCTCGCCGACACCCCCGTCCCCGCCTGGGACCGCGTCCGCGCCGAACAGGACAACCTCGTCCTCGCCCTGCGCCACGCCCTGACCCGCACCGACGGCGCCACGACCGCCGCCACCACCGCCGTCCTGTCCTCCCTGTGGGCCACCGAGTCCCACTACGCCCGCCTCGCCGACCTCATCGACGACACGGCGGGCCCCCTCTCCCGCTTCCACCCCGACGACCCGGCGGACACCGAGACTCTCCGCAGCGCCTCCGTCGTCGCCACCGGCACCCTCTTCATGGCCCACGGCCCGCACGCCGTACGGCAGTTGGTGACCCTGCGCCGCCTGCCGTACGCCCCGCCGGACAGCGTGCCGCGCGCCCTGGCCGTCGTCCTGTGCGCCGTGCCGGAGATCCATCCGCCCGCCTACGAGCGGCTCACCGAACTGTGCGAGGCGGACGAGCCGCTGCTCGCCGGGACCGCGTCCGTCTTCGCCAGCTACGTCTGGGACGCCGCCCAGGACACCCCGCGCGCCCTCCACCACGCCCGCCGCACGCTCGCCGCGTTCGGCTCCTCCGCCAACCCCGCCCTGCTGGTGCTCGCCCACGGCCGCATCAGCGAACTCTGCCTGCGCGGCGAACGCGGCGAGGAGGCGTACGAGCATCTGCGCGCCGCCCACGACACGCTCGGCTCGTACGGCTCCCACAACGACTGGTCCGACCCCGTCGGCGTCCGCTGGGGCCTCACCCTCGCCTGCCTCCAGCTCGGGCGGGTCGACGAGGCCGAGTACTGGTACGGGCTCGCCGCGTCCGACCGACAGCCGGAGTCCGTCGAGTCGTTCAGCTCCGACCTCGGCGCCCGCGCGGAGATCACGCTCGCGCGGGGGCGGGTCGAGGCGGGGCTGCGGTTGTGGCGGCAGACGGAGGAGCAGCTCCGGACGGCCGATCTCGACGACCCCTTCATGCTGAAGTGGTCCCTTGAGGTGCGCGCCGCGACACTCGCCGCGCACGCCCTGCACGGACGGCTCGACCAAGTCGGTGAACTGATCGCGGAGTTGCGGGGACTACTGCCCCAACTCCCGCCGGGTGCCTCGTACGGGGCCGTCCTGCTCGCCGTCGCGCTGGCCGGGCTCGCGGAGGGGGACGCCGGGGCGGTGCGGTTGGTGGCGCTCAGTGAACTGGTGCCGGTGGCGCGGGACTTCCCCGTGCTGTCCGCCGCGCGGGCCCGGGAGGCGGCGGAGCGGGTCGACGCGCAGGGGTACGCGCGGGCGCGGGACGAGTACGCGGAGCTGGGGCGGGAGGGGGTCCTTCAGCGCCTCGGTTCCCTCACGAACAACGCCTTCGACCAGAAGTAGCCCAGCACCGACAGACCCACGCACCAACCGGCCGTCATCCAGCCGTTGTTGCCGATCGGCGTGCCGAGCAGCAGTCCGCGCAAGGTCTCGATCGCCGGGGAGAACGGCTGGTACTCCGCGAACCAGCGGAACCAGCCCGGCATCGAGTTCACCGGGACGAACGCGCTCGACACCATCGGCAGCATCATCAAGGGCAGGCCGAGGTTGCTCGCGCCCTCCGGGTTCGGGGCGGCCAGGCCGATGCCGACGGCGAACCAGATCAGGGCGACACTCATCCCGGCCAGCAGACCGACCGCCGCCAGCCACTCCAGCGGCGTCGCGTCCGGGCGGAAGCCGATGGCCACGCCGAGCAGCAGCAGGACGGCCAGCGCCAGAAGGGTCTGGAGGACGCTGCCGAGGACATGGCCGGTCAGCACGGACGCGCGGGAGATCGCCATCGTGCGGAATCTCGCCATGATGCCCTCCGTCATGTCCATCGACACCGACACCGCCGTGCCGATCGCGGTGCCGCCGATCGTCATCAGGAGGATGCCGGGGACGATGTAGGCGACGTACGCGGAGCGGTCGGCCGGGCCGCCGGTGATGCCCGCGCTCATCACGTCGCCGAAGAGGTAGACGAACAGGAGCAGGAGGATGACCGGGGTGAGGAGGAGGTTGAGGGTGAGGGAGGGGTAGCGGCGGGCGTGCAGGAGGTTGCGGCGGAGCATGGTGAGGTTGTCGCGCAGGGGGTGGGCCGGGGTCGTCATCGGACGTGTTCCTTCGGGGAGTTGGTGTGCGCTGAGGTGAGGGCGAAGAACACGTCGTCCAAGTCGGGGGTGTGGACGGAGAGTTCGTCGGCCTCGATGCCGGCCGAGTCCAACCAGTCCAGGACCGCGCGGAGTTCGCGCTGACTGCCGTCGCTGGGGAGTTGCAGGGTGAGGGTGTCGTCGTTCCGAGTGGTCTCGCGCAGGGCCGTGGCCGCCTGCTCGTAGGCCGCCGGGTCCGTGAAGCGCAGGCGTACGTGGCCGCCCGGGACCCGGCGTTTCAGCTCCGCCGGGGTGCCCTCGGCGACGATCCGGCCGCCGTCCAGGACCGCGATGCGGTCTGCGAGTTCGTCGGCCTCCTCCAGGTACTGGGTGGTGAGGAAGACGGTGACGCCGTCCGTGACCAGTTCCCTGACGATCCGCCACATGTCGTGCCGGGAACGCGGGTCGAGGCCGGTCGTCGGCTCGTCGAGGAAGATGATCCGGGGGCCGCCGACCAGGGTCATCGCGAGGTCGAGGCGGCGCTTCATGCCGCCGGAGTAGGTGGCGGCGGGTTTCCTCGCGGCGTCCGTGAGGCCGAAGCGGGCGAGGAGGTCGGCGGCGACCCTGCGGCCCTCCCGGCGGGGGAGGTGGTTCAGGTCGGCCATCAGGAGCATGTTCTCCTCGCCGGTGATCAGTCCGTCCACCGCCGAGAACTGGCCGGTGACGCCGATCGTGGTGCGGACGGCGTGTGCGGCCGTGCTGAGGTCGTGACCGCCGACTTTCGCCCGGCCGGCGTCCGGGGTGAGGAGGGTGGAGAGGATCCCGACGGCCGTGGTCTTGCCGGCGCCGTTCGGGCCGAGGAGGGAGAAGACGGTGCCGGTGGGGACACGGATGTCGATGCCGGTGAGGACGCGCTTGTCGCCGTACGCCTTGTGGAGGTCCTCGGCTTCGATCGCGAGGGGTGGGGTGTGGGTGGTTGTCATGGGGAGAGCGTGGGTGGGGGGCGGTTCAACGCGGTTTCAGCGCGGTTTCAGGGTTCCAAGGCACTCGGGGTTCGGTGAAGTGTCAACTACACTGGGTGCATGGAGCGAGAGGTGCGGTGGCTGACGCCGGAGGAGCAGCGGGCCTGGCGGGGGTTCCTCCGCCTGAACGACCGGCTCCGGGGGAACCTCGCGCGCTCTCTCCAGGCCGAGTCCAACGTCTCAGCCGCCGACTTCGCCGTGCTGGTCGAACTGACGGACGTCCCCGACGGGCGGCGGCGCATCCTCGACCTCGCGCGGGCCCTCGAATGGGAGAAGAGCCGGATGTCCCACCACATCGCCCGGATGGTGAAGCGGGGGCTGGTGGAGCGGGACGAGTGCGTGGAGGACGGGCGGGGGGCGTTCGCCGTCATCACGGCCGAGGGGCGCGCGATGATCGAGGTCGCGGCGCCCCGGCACGTGCGGTCGGTGCGGGAGCTGTTCCTCGACCATGTGACGCCGGCGGAGCTGAGGATGCTGGCGGAGGTGTCGGAGCGGGTGGTGGGGAAGATCGACGAGGCGGCTGCCGAGGAGTGAGGTAGGGGCGTGGGGTGCGGCGTCGTCCGTGGCATGATCGTTGATGTGACAACCAGATCGTGGGAGAGGCGGTCCCGATGAGCAACGTCGAGAGCGAACCCGTGGCGTTGAAGTGCGGCGGGGACGAGGGCGGGGCGGCCGTCGAGGTGCTGACCGCGCGGGAGGTGCCCCTCGGCGGGCCCCGGGCGATGCGGGTGCGCAGGACGCTGCCGCAGCGGGCGCGGACACTGATCGGCGCCTGGTGCTTCGTCGACCACTACGGCCCCGACGACGTCACCGAGCGCGCCGGCATGGACGTCGCCCCGCATCCGCACATCGGCCTCCAGACGGTGAGCTGGTTGTTCAGCGGGGAGATCGAGCACCGGGACAGCCTCGGCAGCCACGCCATGGTCCGGCCCGGCGAGATGAACCTCATGACGAGCGGGTACGGCATCTGCCACTCCGAGGTGTCGACGCCGGCGACCACGATCCTGCACGGCGTCCAGCTGTGGGTCGCGCTGCCGGACGAACACCGCGACACCGCACGGGACTTCCAGCACCACGTCCCCTCGCCGGTCGCTCTGGACGGTGCCGAGATCCGCGTCTTCCTGGGCTCCCTCGCCGGCGACACCTCACCCGTACGCACCTTCACGCCCCTCCTGGGCGCCGAGATCCTCCTCGAACCGGGCGCGCGCGTCACCCTCGCCGTCGACCCCGCCTTCGAGCACGGCCTGCTGGTCGACGCCGGGGACGTCCGCCTCGCCGGCACCCTCCTCACCCCCGCCGACCTGGGGTACCTCCCCACCGGCTCCGACACCCTCACCCTCACGAACGAGTCCCCCGCCCCCGCCCGGACCGTCCTCCTCGGCGGCCCGCCCTTCGGGGAGGAGATCGTCATGTGGTGGAACTTCATCGGACGGTCCCACGAGGACATCGTCGAGGCGCGGGAGGCGTGGCAGTCGGCGTCCGACCGCTTCGGCGCGGTCCACGGCTACCCCGGCGACCGCCTCCCGGCGCCGGAACTGCCGAACGCGGTGATCCGGCCTCGGGGGAATCCGGTACGGGGTTGATGGGGTGGGGGTGTCCGTTCGCGGCCCCGGAATACTCCCCTCCCCGGCCGTGTTCTTCGTGACGAAGTTGACTCGTCAACCTGCTCGCGATCCGCGTGCAGTGCCGATTGGAGGACCAGTGACCAGCGAGTTCAACGCCTACGCGGCGACCGACGGCATCGCGCCCGACCGCTGGGCGAGCGCCCTGCACCTCTTCGACGGCGGCCCCGGCGCGGCCCGTGAGGAGAGCGTGACGGAGCGCTGGGAGCGGGCGGGGCTGCTGTTCGAGGCGAAGGACTACATCGGCGCCGCGAAGCTGCTCGCGGAGGTCGTCGAGGAGTTCCCGGAGCAGACGGCGCCCCGGCTGCTGCTGGCCCGCGCCTACTACCACTCGGCCCAACTGGGCCGTGCGGAGCAGGAGTTGCGGCGGGTCGTGGAGCGGGATCCGGTCGAGCACTACGCGCACCTGATGCTGGGCCGCACGCTGGAGCGGCTGGGCCGGCACGAGGAGGCGCGGCCGTGGCTGCGGATGGCCTCGGCGTTCTCCGGATCCGTCGAATTCGACGGGGAATAGCGGGGGTCTCGTAAAGCGGGTGTGCTTCACGGGTGATCGTGATGGCATGGTGACGCCTCGGTGCCGGTCGGCATCGGGGCGTCTGCCGTGTGAAGGAGAGGGTGACACGTGCCGGTCGGACTGATCGCGTTGGCGCTCGGGGGGTTGGGGATCGGGCTGACCGAGTTCCTCATCGCCGGGCTGCTGCCACAGGTGGCGGCGAGTTTCGAGGTGTCCGAGGCGGTCGCGGGGCAGTTGATCTCCGGGTACGCGCTGTCCGTCGCGATCGGGGCGATCGCGCTGACGGCGGCCACGGCACGGATGCCGCGCAAGCAGGTGCTGGTGGGCCTGGTGGGCCTGTTCGTCGTCGGGAACATGCTCTCGGCGGTCGCGCCGAACTACGAGCTGATGATGCTGGGGCGGATCGTGGCGGCCCTGTGTCACGGGTCGTTCTTCGGGATCGGGTCCCTCGTCGCCCGGAGCCTCGTCGGGCCCGAGAAGAAGTCCCGGGCGGTCGCGGTCATGTTCGCCGGGCTGACCGTCGCGAACGTCCTCGGCGTGCCGTTCGGCGCGTTCGTCGGGGAGCGGTGGGGGTGGCGGGTCTCCTTCTGGGCGGTGTCCGGGATCGGGGTCGTCGCGCTCGCGGGGATCGCCCTGCTGGTTCCGGTGGACCGCGCCCCCTCCTCGGTGAGCGGTCTGCGCGAGCAGTTCCTCGCGTTCCGGTCCTGGCAGGTGTGGCTCACCCTCATCGCCACCGCGCTGGGCTACGGGGGGATGTTCGGGGCGTTCACCTATCTCGCCTACACGTTCACCGAGGTCGGCGGCTTCTCCTCCGGCGACGTCGCCTGGCTGCTGATGGTGTACGGGGCCGGCCTGGTCGTCGGCAACCTGATCGGCGGGCGCGCGGCCGACCAGGACCGGGACCGGGCGCTCGTCCTCGCACTGGCGGGGCTCGCCGCGACCCTCGCGGTGTTCGGGCTGCTGGCGGGGAGCGGGCCGGCCTCGGTGGTCCTGGTGTTCGTGATGGGCGTGACCGGCTTCGCGAGCGTCCCGGGGATGATCACCCGCGTCACCGACCAGGCGGGCGGGGCGGCACTGGCGGCGAGCGCGAACGTGTCGGCGTCCAACGTGGGGAACGCGTTGGGGGCCTGGCTGGGGGGTGTGGCGATCTCGGTGGGGCTGGGGTATCGGTCACCTCTGTATGTGGGGGCGGGGATCGTGGTGGTGGCGCTCGGAGTGATGGTGGTGGCGGCTCGGATGGAGAAGGCGGTGGTGGTGCGGGGGTGAGGGGAGTACGGGAGCGGCGGTGGGCGTCGGCCGGCTTCATGCACGCGTCAGTGGGGAGGGCGGCCCTGTCTGTGCCGTGGGGCGTGCGGTTCGTTTGGCGGGGCGGTGTTGTTTGGTGCTCGCCTAGGTCCTCGCCTGTGTTCTGGGGTGTGCGGGGGCGCGGTGGCGTGCGGCTCGCCCGGACGGCCGGTGCTGCCTGGCGCTCACCTATGTCCCCGTCCGCGCCCTGAGGTGTGCGGGGCCGCGGGCGGGTGATTCGGCCGCTCGGTCGGTTGGTGGTGCGTGGTGCTCATGAGAACTCACGCCTGCGAGGCGGGTGATTCACCCGGCCGCTCAGTGGTTCGCCGCCCGCACGAACACCCCCGCCCGCGCAGCCGCCACCGCTGCCTCGGCGGCCCGGTCGGCGTCGGGTTCGGTGAGGGGGGCGGCCGTGGTGAGGAGACGGTAGTAGAGGGGCGCGGAGACGGCGCGGATCACCTCGTGGGGGTCGGTGTCGGCCGGGAGTTCGCCCCGGTCGACGGCCTCGCGGACGCAGGGCGCCCACTCCTCGACGCGGACGGCGTAGAAGCGGTGCAGGGCCTCGGCGGTGTTCGGGTCGCCGGTGGCGGCGGCGATCACGGCGCGGAAGAGGGCGCCTTGGCGGGGGTCGGTGAGGGTGCGGCGGACGAGGTGGGCGTTGGCCTTGAGGTCGTCGAGGAGGGAGCCGGTGGCGCTGCGGGGGAGGGACTGGTCGGCCATGTCGGTGAGGAGGTCGGCGACGAGCGCGGTGACGGTTCCCCAGCGCCGGTAGACGGTCGTCTTGCCGACCTCGGCGCGGCGGGCGACGTCGGCGAGGTCGAGGTGCGCGAAGCCCTGTTCGGCGAGGATGTCACCGGCGGCCTGCTCCGGGGTGAACAGGGAGACGAGAGCGGTGCCGTCGTCGGTGAGGTGGGCGCGGATCGCGCGCAGCGCCGCCAGGGCGGTCGCGTCGTCGGGACGCGGCATGCAGGTCGTGAACGATGTACGCAAGTCGGGAACAGTGTACGCACCGCAGGGTAGGCTGGCCCCGACCGACCCACCCGTGCGGAACAGGAGCGAGCGTCATGACGGCCAAGCGGAATCCGATCCCCTCGGTGTGGGCCCGGCCCCGGCGTGAGGCGGAGCAGCCTGCGTTGAGTCGGGGGGCGATCGTGCGGGAGGCGGTCGGGATGCTGGACGGGGAGGGGGTCGAGGCGCTCAGTATGCGGAAGCTGGGGGCGCGGCTGAATGCGGGGGCGACCTCGTTGTACCGGCATGTCGCCACCAAGGAAGAGCTGATGGAGCTGGCGGCCGACGAGGTTTTCGGGGAGATCTCCGTGCCGGTGGACGGGCCGTGGCGGACGGCCGTCACCGAGGCGGCGTTCTCCTTCCGGGCGACGACCCTGCGCCACCCCTGGCTGGCCTCCGTCCTCGGGCAGGCGGGCCTCGCCTACCTCGGCCCCAACCTGATGTCCCGCACCGAGAGCCTCGCCGCCCTCTTCGTCCGCGCCGGCTTCCCCGAACCCGGCGACGCGATCTCCGCGCTCCTGTCGTACGTCACCGGCATGAGCGCCACCGAGGCCGCCTGGCTCAGCACGGTCGCCCGCTCCGGCGACACGGAGACCGAGTTCGTCGCCCGCCTGATGCCGGCGGCGCAGCAGGCGGCGGCCGGCTACACGCACCTCGCCGACGGCTACCACGCGCAGCAGGGGCAAGGTCCAGCCGAGGCCCGGGAGGCGAAGTTCCGGTACGGGCTCGACGTCGTCCTGGACGGCCTGGCGCTCAGGCTGCCGGACGCGGTGTGACCCCGCCCGGCTACCCCGACTCCCTTACGCCCAGCACCCGTTGACGGTCGCCGCCAACCCGTCCAGCGCGTCCTTCGTGTCCGCCGGCGCCGCCGTCGAGTTGTTCTCGACGAACGAGAACACCTTCCACCGCCCGTCCTTCGCCTGCGTGAACCCGCTGAGCGCGATCGCCCCGGTGAGCGTCCCGGTCTTGGCCATCACCTTGCCGACGGCGCACGAGGAGTCGGCCGTGTCGAAGCGCCCCCACTCGGGACCGAGCGTCGCACCGGCCTCGCCCGCGACGGGCAGCCCGTCCTTGATGTACCCGAGGACGTCGCGGTAGCGCGGGTCGGTCGTGAGGTCGAGGATCTGCGCGAGGGTCTGCGCCGGGATCCGGTTCGCCCGGGACAGCCCGCTGCCGTCGTGGATCTCGTAGTTGTCCAGCGAGACGCCGTACCGCTCGCTCAGCACGTCGCGGACGACGGCCGTGCCGTCCTCGAACGTGGCCTGGCGGCCCGCGCCGAGCGCGGTCATGCGCAGCAGGGTCTCGGCGATGTTGTTGTCGCTGACCTTCAGCATGTGCTCGACGATCGAGGACAGCGTCCCCGAGGTGTGCACGGCGACGGGTGCGTCCGAGTAGCCCGCCGTGGCGTGCGCGACGGCGCCGTCGACCGTCACACCCTGCGCGGCGAGCTGCTTCGCGAAGACCTGGCCCGCGTCGAGGGAGGTGTCGGTCACGCCGTGGCCGTCCACGACGAGCGCACGGACCGGGGCGATGTTGTCGGGGTAGTAACCGGCGTTCCAGCCGGTGGCGAGCGAGGGCTCGGGGAAGAGGCTGTCGTCGACACGGACCTTGACGGTGGTCAGGCCCGCCGCCTTCAGCCCGGCGACGGCCGTCTTCGCCAGCTCCTGGAGGTCGGCCGTCGTCAGCGTGCGGTCACCGCCGCCGACGAGGGTGAGCGTGCCGTCGCCGTAGACGACCTTCGTGGTGAAGCGGTGATCGGGGCCGAGGACCGTCAGCGCGGCGACCGACGTGCCGAGCTTGGTGTTGGACGCGGGCATCAGGGCCGTCGCCGCGTCGTGGCCCCAGATCCGGCTGTCGGACTCGGAGTCGACGACGACACCGCTGAACGTCGTGCCGAGCCGGACGTCGTTGACGCGCACGTCGAGGTTGGCCGCGATCTGCTGCTCGGCCGCGTCGAGTTCCGTCACGCCGGCCCCGGCCGCGTCGGCCTTCCCGGCGGCGAACGCCGACTGCCCGGCCAGGATCGTCCCGGCGACCGGCGCCACGGCCATGGCCAACAGGGCCCGGCGGACGGCCGGGTGTATCGGGCGGGGCTTGCGGTGGCGCCCGTGGGCGCTGGGGAGGGGGGAAGTCGGCATGGGGGTCCTCGGGGCGGTGGTGGGGGAAGGGGCCTGGCCGAAAACTAGCAGTCGAACTCCCTTGTACCTTCAAGCAGGAGTGAAGGAAAGGTGAAGGCGTCGTAAGGCGGTGCGGTGCGGCGCGGGCCCGTGAACGGGTATAGTGGATCTCACGCCGAAGGGCCCAACTCGGGCCGGACGACGATGCGTTGGTGGTCCAAGGAAAGATGCCCCGCTTCCTGCGGGGAGATGCAAGTGCAAGGCTTGCCCGGCGCTCGAATGAAGAAGGCCCCGCTTCTCGGGAAGCGGGGCCTTCGGTCATTTCAGGCCCGGCACGTCACGTCCCCGGCCGGCAGGCGCCCGCTCGCCAGATAGGCGCGGACCCCGTCGTCGGCGCAGGAGTTGCCGTACACCCCGAACACCGCGTGCTGCGCCGGTCCGTCCAGCGTGATCAGCCGCGACGACGGCCAGTTGCGGTGCTGGGCGAGGGCGCCCGCGTACGTGGTGCGCGGATCGCCGGTGGCGTTGACGAGGAGCGCCGGGAAGTCGTCCCGGACCTTCGTCGGGGCCTCGCGCGGGGCGTCCCAGAAGGCGCAGGGGCCGATGTTCCGGGTGACCGGCGCGAGCAGCGGCTCGCTCCGTCGACTGCGTTCGATGTCCCGCCGGTACTCCTCGGGATCGTGTGACGCGGCCACATCGCCGCACAGGATCGCGGACTGCACGCTGCCGTACGACGACTCCTCGCCGGTCAGCGTGAACCTGAGCGTCTCCGCCAGCGTGGGGTTCGGCTCGACCGGCGTGCCCTGTGCGGCGTGCCTCAAATCCCTTACGGAGGACGCCAGTTCACCGTACGCCCGGTCGTTGTCCTGGGAGAGGCCGTTCACCAGGACGACGGGTACGAGGCGTTCGTCGACCCGGTAGGCACCCACAGTGAGCGGCTTCCGTGTCGCCGCCGCCTGGATGCGGTCCACCGTCTTCAGGACGGCGGCGCGGGTGGCGCCCAGCCCGTACGCCGCGTGCCGTTTCGCCGTCCAGGCCGCCCAGTCGTCCAGCGCGGCCCGGTTCGCGGACTCGGTCTGCCGCAGGAGGCGCGGGGAGTAGGCGGCGGGGTCGATGACGCCGTCCAGGACCATGCGCTCGACCCGGTCGGGGAACATCGTCGCGAACACCTCGCCCAGGTAACTCCCGTACGAGTAGCCCAGATAGGAGACCTTCCGCTCACCGAGCGCCGCCCGGATCACATCCATGTCGCGCGCGGTGTTGCGGGTCGTCGCGAACGGCAGGACGTCCCCGGCGTTCCGCCGGCACCGCTCGGCGAGGTCCCGCGCGAAGGACGCCGCCCGCTCGAACCGGCTCCCGGCGCCCCAAAGAGACGTCCCCGTCGGCCACTTGCAGTCCAGCGGCGTACTGCGGCCCACGAAACGGGGATCCACCCCGACGACGTCGTACCGCCCCGCGACCTCCTTCAGCGCGCCGTGGATCCAGGGCGGATCCCCGATCGTCGCCCCGCCGGGACCACCGCCGTTGAGGAGCAGCGGACCCACGCGGTGCGCTGTGTCGGTCGCCCGGATACGCGATATCGCGACGCCGATCGTCCGGCCGCCGGGGTTCGCGTAGTCCAACGGCACGGTCACCTCAGCACACTTGGCGCCCGCCTTCTCCAACTCCTTCCCGGTGCTGTCGTCCGGCCCCGTCACACAGTTCTTCCAGTCGAGCCGCTGCTCGTGGAAGCGGGCCAGCGGGTCGGCGGCCGTCGCGGTCGGGGCGGTCAGGGGGAGTGCGGCGAGAGCGAGAACTCCGCAGAGGGCGAGGCGTTTCGAGAGTGCTTTCACACAACGACACGCTAGGGAGACCGAGTTGCCGGGACACTCCGACAGGCCCGCCGGTCCGCCGGGGGGTCAACCCCCTTGCGGCCACTGCCCGGAGGCGGTAACACGACGACGAGACGCGCGTCGCCCTGCACACCCTGCTGGAACGCCACCCCACCTCTCCGTCGTCGACCACGGCGGGGACACCCGCGACGAACTCGGCGGCGCTGAAGACGGCCGAGTCGCTCCCCGTCCAGCCCTGAGACACGAGCCGGCCGACCCCCGATATGCGGGCCGGAGGCACCCGGAAGCACCCCCGGCCCGCCACCTCAAGACCCCTTACTCGCCCTTCGGCCCCGCCTGCTGCACGACCTCGAACGACCACAGCTCCGAAGCGGAGGACGCCGGCTTCGGGCGCTCGCCCTCGGCCCCGCCCTGGTGCGCCTGCTTCATCGGGCCCTCCATCCACGCCTGGAAGGCCGCCTCGTCGCGCCAGCGCGTGTAGACGAGGTAGGTGTCGGTGCCCTCGACCGGGCGGAGGAGTTCGAACCACTCGAAGCCGTCGGAGTTCTCGACGGCGTGGGCGCGGGAGGCGAACCGCTTCTCCAGGGTCTCGCGCTGCTCGGCGGGGACGGTCAGTACGTTGATCTTGACTACGCTCATGCCCCCATCCTGCACGCCGCCGTCGAAGAAGCCGGACACCGGCCCCCTGATCGCGGCGAGTCCGGTCAGCGCGGCTGGAGCCGGTTCGCGGCCGGGGCGACCCGTACGGCAGGGGCGCCCGTCCAGCGCAGCAGCGTCGTCCCCCAGGTGACCCCGCCGCCGAACGCGATGAGCACGACCAGGTCGCCGTCGCGCAGCCGCCCCTCGGACGCCGCTTTCGCCAGTGCGTAGGGGATGTTCGCGGCGCCGATGTTCCCCACCTCGTCGCCCACCACGACAAGTTGACGATCCGTCACCCCCATGTCGCGGGCGGCCCGTTGGAGCAGGACGGGGTTCGGCTGGTGGGTGACGACGAGGGCGACGTCGTCCAGTGTCACCCGGGCCTGGGCCAGCGCGTGGGCGAGCATGCGCGGGAAGACGTCCAGGATGAAATCGCGAACTCCCTTGCCGTTCATGGTGATCCGCTGGCCGTCGGCACCCACCGGGACCCGGCTGCCGCCCGCCGCGATCATCGCGTGGTCCGCGAACCGGCCGTCCGAACCGAGCGTGAACGCACCGAAGCCGTGCCCCTCGGCGACCGGGCCGAGGAGGGTGGCCGCCGCGCCGTCCCCGAACAGGGAGGCGGTGGCCCGGTCGGCGGGGTCCACGAACTTCGAGTACGCCTCGACGCCGACCACCGCCGCACACCGCGCCGACCTGTCCACGGCCAGCCAGTCCCGCGCCACCCGGGCCCCGAACAGCCAGCCCGAACACGCCGCCGTCACATCCAGCGCCACCGCGTGCCGCGCCCCCGTCAGCGCCTGCACCCGGCACGCTGTCGCGGGCCCCAGCTCGTCCGGCGTCGAGGTCGCCACCACGATCAGATCCAGCTGCTCGGCCTCCCAACGGGCTGCGGCCAGCGCCGGCTTGAGGGCCGAGGCCGCCAGATCCGAGGCCGCCTCCTCCGGCGCCGCCACATGCCGGGCCAGCACCCCCGTCCGGCCGGCGATCCACTCCGCCGACACTCCGGCCGCCGGCGCGACCTCGTCGTTGGTCCGCCGCCGCACCGGCAGATAGGAACCGGCGCCGACGACGCCTATCGGTATGTTCATGACGCAGCCTTCCGCACAGAGGGGACCGGAGCAGGCGGACGCCGCGCGGCCCGCGCCGGTCGAGGAGGGACAGGGAACCGGCGTTCGACGGCCGCCCGGCGCCGCCCTCTCGTTCTCGCACAGCACCACGACGACGGGCGAGGCACACGCGAAGCAGTACGGCTCGCACCGCGCCCCGCGCGAGCCGGGGGCGCACCGCGCGGCACGGCGGAGGGCCGCCGTCCGTCCGTGCGCGCCGCAATGCCGACCATGCGTCCTTTACAGGCGGCGGACAGGTGGTTTGACTGAGGGAGGCCACCATCTGGTGACCAGGGCATGACACCCCGTAGCCGTGGTGCGTGCCGCTCCGGCTCTCCCCCCACCTCGCCGCTTCGCCGCCTCTCCTCCTGCCCCGCACCTTGCGTACGACTGCTGCTTTCTCACCAAGCCGACCACGAAAGGCAGTTGACGTTGAGCACCCTCACGCCCGTCCCGCCCGAGGAACAGGTGGCCGACTACCTCAGCACCCGCGTCGACACCGACACCGGACAGCCGGTGCGTCGGCGGGCACTCGCGGACGTGCGGGAGGCGTTCGCGAGTGCCGCACTGCCACCCGGCAGCCCGGTCCTCGTCGCCGTCCCCGACCCGCACACCCAGCTCACCGCCTTCCTCGCCGCCCACTACGCGGGCCTCGTCCCCGTCCTGCTGCCGCGCAACTGCCCCGAGCACCGGCGCCGCATCGTCGCGGACGCGCTCGGCGCCGCCGCCCTCGCGACCTCCGCCCCCGACCTCGTCGTCCGCCGTATCGCCACCGCCCACCCCCGCTCTTACGAACCGGGGCAGGCGATCGTCATGACCTCCGCGACCTCCGGCACCGCCGGGGGCTGTCTGCACCGGGTCGCCGCCCTGTTCGACAACGCGCGCCGGCACGCGGAGGCGATCGGGCTGCGCGGCGCCGACACCGTGTGGCTCAACCTGCCGCTGCACTACTCCTTCGCGCTCGTCGCCCAGGCCCTCGCCGGGGTCGTCACCGGCGCCCGGCTCGTCCTCAGCGGACCCCCGTTCGTGCCCGGCACCTACCGGGAGGGGCTCAGCCGGCACGGCGTGACGGTCTCCTCCCTCTCCCCGTCCCTCGTCCGCTCGTTCCTCGACGACACCCACGAACTCCCGTCCTGTCTCAGGGTGTTGACCGTCGGCGGGGACTCCCTGGAGGCCACCCACGTCAAGGAACTCCTCGCCCGGCACCGGGGCGGCGAGCTGTACCTCACCTACGGGCTCACCGAGGCCGGCCCCCGCGTCTCCACCCTCGCCGCCCACCGCGCACCCCCCGAGCGGTACACCTCCGTCGGCCTCCCGCTGCCCGGCGTCGAGGTCGCCGTGCGCGGCGAACGCCTCAAGGGCGAACTCCTCGTGACGACACCCAGCGCGATGGTCCGGCGCGTCGGGTACGGCGCGGCCGGGCGGCGCGGACTCGTCGCGGCGGACACCGTCGCCACCGGGGACGTGTTCCGCGTCGACGACAGCGGGCACCTCTTCTTCTGCGGCCGGATCGCCGACTTCGTCGTCATCAACGGCGACCGGGTCTCCCTGCGTTGGGTGCGGGAGCTGGTGGGCGCGCTGCCCGGGGTGCTGCACGTGCGGACCGAGATCGTCCGGTCCGCCGCCGGGCGCGGGGGGATCGGGCGGCAGCGGTACCGGCTGCACGTCACCGCCCGGGGGGCCGGCCAGACCGTCCGCGACCAGGTGACCCGGCGGCTCAAGGAGGTGCTGCTGCGGGTCGAGTTCCCCTGTGACGTGGTCGTACGGGAGCCTCAGGCGGGCGAGTTCGCGAAGTGATCCCACAGGGCTCGGGCGTAGTGCGGGGCGCCGAGCGGAGGAGCGGCGTCCCCGTCGAACTGTGCGGTCAGGTCCGGGAGTTGGGGAGCGAGTTCGGCGCACAGGGCGTCGATCGCCTTCGGGAGGGCGCGTACGTCGTCGGGGGTGAGGACGCCGGTCGCGACGAGGCGGCCGGCGGCGCGGTCGGCCTGGAGGAGGCCGAAGAAGGTGCCGAGAGAGTGCTCGGCGAGAGTGTCGGCCAACAGGGCCGCCGCCGTCGCCTCGCCGAGCTCCTTGAGGCGGACCGGATCGTCGGGGGAGGTCTCGGCCGCGAGCCTCGCCTCGTGCGCGCGGGCCACCCTCGGCCACCAGCTCGGGTCGGTCAACTGTCCCGGTACGGACGGGACGTCGCGGTCCACGCCGAGCGCTGCCCGCCCCGTGTCCAGAAAGATCAGCGCGTTGTCCCCGCCCGCCACGGTGAACGCCTGCGCCGCGCCGAGATACCCCTCCAGCAGATTGACGTCCAGGAACCCCGCGAGCCCGCAGTGCCGCCGGCACACCTCGACGACCCGTGCCGCCTCCTGAGTCGACACCGCCTTCAGCAGCGCCAGCGACGCGTCCACGGCCACCCACGGAGACACCGCCGCCTGCGACGCGGGCCCCTCCGACGCCTTCGTCCGCCACGCCGCGAGCGCCGCGTCCGCCGCGCACGAGAGCGCGTACGCGCCGGACAGCGCCCCCAACAGGGCCCGCTGGTGGGTGGGTTGAGCCAGCAGCGGCGCCCCCGACGGCGTCGGACGACGCTCCGCGAACCGGAGTGCGGAGACGGCCGCCCGCCCGGCCATCGCCGCCATCACGGACGGCACCGTCGCCCACAGGGCCTGCCCGACCGACATGGTCCGGCGCAGCCGGGCGCCGGGTGGGCCCGAGGGGTCGGTGAACTGCCCCGCCGCGTCGACCCATGCCCCGTCGGACAGCCAACGCCCGTACGGCACCCGGCAGTTCCGGAACCGGATCAGCCCGTACGCCAGCGGCAGCGCGCTCGCCGTGAGCGGCGCCGAGAACTCCACACCCGGCGTGGCCCGCTCGCCGTCCGTGAGGTCCACGAGGAACGCGAACGTCCCCCGGTCCACGCCCCCGACCACCGTCCGCGCGATGACCGCACCGAACGCGGGCACCTCGTCGGGCCGCACGCCGGAGAACTTCGCGGCGTCCGCGTCGGGCGTGTCGATCACGAACTCCCTTGTGCCCGGATCGAATTCGGCGGTCGTGCGGGCCCCGAGGTGACTGCCCGCCCGCCCGACCTCCGTCACCAGGAACACCCCCTTCGCGGCCCCTCGCTCCAGCGCCTCACGGGCCGGTGTGAGGCAGGCGTCGTCCCGCGCCCCGAAGGAGACGACCGCGTTGAGGCAGAGCACGTAGTGGTTGGCCAGCGCCAGGTGCAGCGCGGGCCGCCGCACCGCCGCCCTCGCCTGGACGTCCGCCAACCGGCCGATGTCGGCCAGGAGTTGCCCGGCGTCCCCGAGAACAGCCGCACAGCGCAGCAGAGCTGACGTGATATCACCACCCTCCACCGGCAGAGGCTCACCGCCCATTCGGCACCCCCGCCGCCCAGGCGAACCCGCCCATCGTCAACGGCGCCACCGCCGTCACGTCCCGCCCCGCGAACAACTCCCGTGCGCTGCGCGTCAACGCGCTCCCCGTACCGGCCTCCAGCACCACCGCCGGACCACCGCGCACCGCCTGCCGCAGCACCCCCGGCAACCGGGCCGGCCGGGTCAGCCCGTACGACAGGACCTCCCGCACGTCGTCGCCCTGCCGGTACGCCCGGCCCAACAGCGAGGAGTACACCGGCAGTCGGGCGGCGTCGACCCGCACGTCCCGGATGCTCTCGACGAACCGCCGTGCGTCGTCCTCCAGTTCGGGGTGATGGCACAGGAACGGCAGCCGGAGCCGGACGACCGGCAGGGCGAGCCCGAGGAGGAGCTGCTCGGCGAGGCCGACGGTGTCGGACGGGCCGGTGAGGACGACCCGGCGGTCGTCGTTGACGCAGGCCAGCACGAGGCCGGGGAGGTGCAGGGCGGCCAGCAGCCGGTACGCCTCGGCCTCCGGGCCGTCGTCCGCCGCCGGGGGCTCCACCAGGAGCATCCCGCCGGGGTGGCCCCTCAGCGCGCGGGCCACCAGGCAGGCGATCCGGGTGCCGTCCGCGACGTCCAGCACCCCCGCCGCCACGCAGGCCGCGATGTCGCCGAAGCTCATCCCGACCACCCGGTCCGGGGCGAACCCCGAACGGCACAGCGCCCGGTGCACGGCCACCGAACACGCGAACAGCGCGTACTGCGGCGTCCCCACCGGCCCGTCCGCCAGCTCCCGGGAACTTCTCAACTCCCCGCTCAGCAGCCGCGAGACGACCGGCCCCACCCCGAACTCCCGCGCCACCGGGTCGCCTTCGGCGGCGACCTCCTGCAACGCCTCCTCCACGACGTCCTGCGCGTCCAGCACCCCCACCAGCGGCGCCAGCGAGAAGTCCCCCTGCCCCGCGAACGCATGGACCACCAACCGATCGTTCCCCACGGCGACTCCCGAACTCGGCCGACCCGGCTGCCCTCACTCGCCCCCACGCAAGCACACGCCGTCCGCACGACGGCAGAGCGCGCGGCGGCACAGGGGAGCGACGCGGGCGCGCACACCGGGGGTGGAGACCCATTTATCACCCATTTCGGGGAGTGGATTTGATGTTGACGAGGTTTCAGGACTAAACGCCCGCAAAGGGGCGCTACGGTCGCCGACATGCCTGCCGAGACCGCTTCCGTCACCGGAGTTTCCGTCACCGGATGGGGCCGCACCGCTCCCTCCACGGCCCGCCTGATCCGCCCAGGGACGTACGAGGAGGCCGTCGCGGCCGTCCGGGGCTGCGGGGCCCGGGGAGGGATCCCCCGGGGCCTGGGACGGGCGTACGGGGACGCGGCGCAGAACGCGGGCGGCGCCGTCTGGGACATGACCGGCCTCGACAAGGTGCACGCGATCGACGCCTCCGAGGGGATCGTCCTGTGCGACGCGGGCGTCTCCCTGCACCGCCTGATGGAGGTCCTGCTCCCGTTGGGCTGGTTCGTGCCGGTCACCCCGGGGACCCGGTACGTCACCGTCGGGGGCGCGATCGGCGCCGACATCCACGGCAAGAACCACCACGCGTCCGGCTCCTTCGCCCGGCACGTCCCCTCGTTCGAGCTCCTCACCGCCGACGGCACGGTCCGCACCGTCCGCCAGGGCACCCCCCTGTTCGACGCGACCGCCGGGGGCATGGGCCTGACCGGCGTGATCCTCACCGCGCGCGTGCGCCTGCTGCCCGTCGAGACGTCCCTGATGGCCGTCGACACGGAACGCGCCGCCGACCTCGACGACCTGATGGCCAAGCTGACGGAGAGCGACCGGCACCACCGGTACTCCGTCGCCTGGATCGACCTCCTCGCGCGCGGGACGTCCACCGGCCGAGCCGTCCTCACGCGCGGCGACCACGCACCCCTGGACGCCCTCTCCGCACGCGCGCGCACGCACCCCCTCGCGTTTCGCCCCCCGACGCTCCCCGCCGCTCCCGCCTTCCTCCCCGGCGGCCTGCTGACCCGCACGACCGTCGGCGCCTTCAACGAGCTCTGGTACCGGCGGGCCCCCCGCACGCGTGCCGGTGAACTCCAGCGGATCTCCACGTTCTTCCACCCCCTGGACGGCGTTCCGCACTGGAACCGGATCTACGGGCGGGCCGGGTTCGTGCAGTACCAGTTCGTCGTCGGGCACGGGCAGGAGGAGGCGCTGCGGCGGATCGTCCGGCGGATCTCCGAGCGGCGCTGCCCGTCGTTCCTCGCGGTCCTCAAGCGGTTCGGGGACGGCGACCCCGGGTGGCTGTCCTTCCCCCGCCCCGGCTGGACCCTCGCGCTCGACATCCCCGCCGCCCTGCCCGGCCTCGCGGGCTTCCTGGACGAGCTGGACGACGAGGTCGCCGGCGCGGGCGGGCGCGTGTACCTCGCCAAGGACTCCCGGCTGCGGCCGGAGCTGCTGGCGGCGATGTACGCGCGCGTGGACGATTTCCGCGAACTGCGCGCCCAGCTCGACCCGCGCGGGGTGTTCGTGTCCGACCTCGCGCGCCGACTGTCCCTCTAAAAATGAGACTCAGTTAAAAACAAGTCACGGTGAAATCTGAAACGGAGTCACGGTGAAAGACGCCTTCGGCCTCCCCCAGTCCCTCCTGATCCTCGGCGGCACCTCCGAGATCGCCCTCGCCACCGCCCGCCGCCTCATCGCCCGCCGCACCCGCACGGTATGGCTCGCCGGCCGCCCCTCCCCCGCGCTGGAGAACGCCGCCACCGGACTGCGAAAGCTCGGCGCGGACGTCCGTACGGTCGCCTTCGACGCGCTCGACGCCGAGTCCCACGAGACGGCGCTCGGGAAGGTCTTCGCGGAGGGGGACATCGACGTCGTCCTCCTCGCGTTCGGCGTCCTCGGGGACCAGGCGCAGGACGAGCGCGAGCCCCTCGCCGCCGCGCGCGTGGCGCAGACGAACTACACCGGGGCCGTCTCCTCCGGCCTCGTCGCCGCCCGCGCGCTCCAGACGCAGGGCCACGGGTCGCTCGTCGTGCTCTCCTCCGTCGCCGGGGAACGCGCCCGGCGCGCGAACTTCATCTACGGCTCCAGCAAGGCCGGCCTCGACGCGTTCGCCCAGGGCCTCGGCGACGCCCTCCACGGCACCGGCGTGCACGTCATGGTCGTCCGCCCCGGGTTCGTGCGGACGAAGATGACGGCGGGCCTCCCGGAGGCGCCCCTCGCCACCACGCCCGAGGCGGTCGCGACGGCCATCGAGGTGGGCCTGCGGCGGCGGGCGGAGACGGTGTGGGTGCCGGGGGTGCTGCGGGTGGTGATGTCGGCGCTGCGGCATGTGCCGCGGGGGGTGTTCCGGAGGCTGCCGGTGTAGGTCTACAGGCTGGGGACCGAGTCCACCGGCGCCGACGCCTGCGGCGGGACCGTCGCGGTGCCGAACGGGTACTCCCGCAGGGTCCGCCAGACACCGTCGGGGCCCTGCGCGTAGAGGGAGAAGCCCGTGCAGGACCACTCGGCCTCGTAGCCGGACAGCTCCTCGAACGCGCGGTCCATCGCGGGGTCGTCGATGCCGTGGGCGACCGTCACGTGCGGGTGGTACGGGAACTGGAGTTCGCGGGCGACCGGCCCGGACGCGTCACGGACCTGGTGCTGGAGGCGGGCGCACTCCTCGACACCCTCGACGACCCGGACGTAGACCACCGGGGAGAGCGGGCGGAACGTGCCGGTCCCGGACAGGCGCATCGGGAACGGGCGGCCCGCGCGGGCGACGTCCGTCAGGTACGCCTGGACCGCCGGGAGCGCGTCACCGTCGACCTCCGTCGGCGGCACCAGAGTGACGTGCGTGGGGATGCCGTGCGCGGCGGCGTCGCCGAAGCTCGCGCGCAGCTCCTGGAGCAGGCTGCCGTGAGGCTCCGGGACCGCGATCGACACGCCGATCGTTACGGTCCCCACGTCGTCTCCTGTCGTCTGGTTGTGCTGCCGGTGTCCGTGCCGTCCGGCTATCGACTGTACGGCCACGGCCCGCGTACGGGCAGGCGTGGCCGGAGTGATGTGCAGCGCTCTTGACCGGCGGACGCCGGTGACGGTCCTGTGCGCGCGGGCGCTCAGCGCTTCGCGGGTCAGTGCTTCGCGGGGAGGAAACCCACCCGGTCGTAGGTGGCGGCGAGGGTCTCGGCGGCCACGGAACGCGCCTTCTCCGCGCCCTTCGCGAGGATCGCGTCCAGCGTCTCCGGGTCGTCCAGGTACTGCTGCGTGCGCTCCCTGAAGGGGGTCACGAAATCTACGACGATGTCCGCGAGGTCCGTCTTGAGAGCGCCGTACATCTTGCCCTCGTACTCCGCCTCCAGCTCGGCGATGCTCTTGCCGGTCAGCGTCGAGTGGATGGTGAGCAGGTTGCTGACGCCGGGCTTGTTCACGGTGTCGAAGCGGACGACCGTCTCCGTGTCGGTGACGGCGCTCTTGACCTTCTTCGCGGTCGCCTTCGGCTCGTCGAGGAGGTTGATGAGACCCTTCGGCGTGGACGCCGACTTGCTCATCTTGACCGCCGGGTCCTGAAGGTCGTAGATCTTCGCCGTCTCCTTCAGGATGTACGGCTTCGGAATCGTGAACGTCTCCCCGAACCGGCCGTTGAACCGCTCCGCGAGGTCACGCGTCAGCTCGATGTGCTGCCGCTGGTCCTCACCGACCGGCACCTCGTTCGCCTGGTACAGCAGGATGTCCGCGACCTGGAGGATCGGGTACGTGAACAGTCCGACACTCGCGCTCTCCGCGCCCTGCCGCGCCGACTTGTCCTTGAACTGCGTCATCCTCGACGCCTCGCCGAACCCCGTCAGGCAGTTCATCACCCACGCGAGCTGCGCGTGCTCCGGGACGTGGCTCTGCACGAACAGCGTGCAGCGTTCCGGGTCCAGCCCCGCCGCGAGCAGCTGCGCCACCGCGAGCCGAGTGTTCGACCGCAACTCCGCCGGGTCCTGCGGGATCGTGATCGCGTGCAGGTCTACGACCATGTAGAACGCGTCGTGCGACTCCTGGAGCGCCACCCACTGACGGACGGCACCCAGGTAGTTGCCCAGGTGGAACGAGCCGGCGGTGGGCTGGATGCCGGAGAGTACGCGGGGGCGAGCAGAGGCCATGGGGTCATTGTCTCAGGTCTTGGGGGGCGGTTGGGAACGGGTGGGGTTGGGGGGCCGGCGTTGAGGGGTTTGGTTTTTTGTGGGCGTTGGTTGTCGGGCTGGCGCGCGGGGCTGTGACATTGGCTCTCTCGCCTACGGGGCGCCCAAGTCGGTGTCGAGGACACGACCGTGCTCAGCCCTTCGGGCCTCCGCGCGCCCGCGCCCTCGACACCGACGCGCCCCTTCGGCTCCTTCGCGGCCGGTGGCCGGAGAGGGTGGCTGAGTTGGTGGGCACTCAACCGGCGTTCGTGGAGATTGGGCGCGCGGTGCTGGAAGAAGGCCCGGCGTTCGGGGATGCGGGCGCGCGGTGCTGGAAGAGGGCCCGGCGTTCGGGGGTGCGAGTGCGCGGTGTTGGAGGAGGGCCCGGTGTTTGAGGGTGCGGGCGCGCGACGATGGCGGCGCAGCCGCCTCCTTAGGGGCGCGGGGAACTGCGCGAACAACCACAACAAGCCCGCAGCCGCCCACCCACCAAAACCACCCGAGCCAGTGGGCGCATACCCGGCGCCGAGGAAGCCTGAACACGAGTACGCGGCCATGGCGGCGCAGCCGCCTCCTTAGGGGCGCGGGGAACTGCGCGAACAACCACAACGAACCCGCAGCCGCCCACCCACCAAAACCACCCGACCCAGTGGGCACTCACCCAGCGTCGGGTGGTCTTGTGGCCGGCTCAGCCGAGGTCGATCTCCGGGTACAGGGGGAAGCCCTGGACCAGATCCGTCGCTCGCTGGGCGATTTCCTGGGACACCTTCTCGTCCAGGACGTGGGCCGCCTTCGAAGGCGCCCCCGACTTCGTCGTCCCCGCCTCCGTCGCCGTCAGGACTCGGTCGATCAGGCCCGCCACCTCGTCCATCTCGCCCACGCCCAGACCACGCGTCGTCAGTGCCGGGGTACCGATGCGGATGCCGGACGTGTACCAGGCGCCGTTGGGGTCGGCGGGGATGGCGTTGCGGTTGGTGACGATGCCGGAGTCGAGGAGGGCCGACTCCGCCTGGCGGCCGGTGAGACCGTAGGACGTGGCGACGTCGATGAGGTTGAGGTGGTTGTCCGTGCCGCCGGTCACCAGGGTGGCACCCCTCCGCATCAGGCCCTCGGCCAGCGCGCGGGAGTTGTCGACGATGCGCTGGGCGTAGTCCTGGAAGGAGGGCCGGCGGGCCTCGGCCAGGGCGACGGCCTTGGCGGCCATGACGTGGGGCAGCGGGCCGCCGAGGACCATCGGGCAACCCCGGTCGACCTGGTCCTTGAGGGAGTCGTCGCACAGGACCATGCCGCCGCGCGGGCCGCGCAGGGACTTGTGGGTCGTGGTCGTGACGATCTGGGCGTGCGGGACGGGGTCGAAGTCGCCGGTGAGAACCTTGCCCGCGACGAGGCCCGCGAAGTGCGCCATGTCGACCATGAGGGTCGCGCCGACCTCGTCCGCGATCTCCCGCATGAGGCGGAAGTTCACGAGGCGCGGGTACGCGGAGTACCCGGCGACGAGGATGAGCGGCTTGAACTCGCGGGCCTGGGCGCGCAGGGCGTCGTAGTCGATGAGGCCGGTCGCCGGGTCGGTGCCGTAGGAGCGCTGGTGGAACATCTTGCCGGAGATGTTGGGGCGGAAGCCGTGGGTGAGGTGGCCGCCCGCGTCCAGGGACATGCCGAGCATCCGCTGGTTGCCGAAGGCCTGCCGCAGCTCGGCCCAGTCCGCCTCGGAGAGGTCGTTGATCTGGCGGACGCCGGTCTTCTCCAGGAACGGCGCCTCGACGCGGTCCGCGAGGACGGCCCAGAAGGCGACGAGGTTCGCGTCGATCCCGGAGTGCGGCTGGACGTACGCGTGCCGGGCGCCGAACAGCTCGCGGGCGTGCTCGGCGGCGAGCGACTCGACGGTGTCGACGTTGCGGCACCCGGCGTAGAAGCGGCGGCCGACCGTGCCCTCGGCGTACTTGTCGCTGAACCAGTTCCCCATGGCCAGGAGGGTCGCCGGGGAGGCGTAGTTCTCGGACGCGATCAGCTTGAGCATCTCGCGCTGGTCGTGGACCTCCTGGCCGATCGCGTCGGCCACGCGCGGCTCCACCGCGCGGATGACGTCGAGGGCCGCGCGGAACGCGGTGGACTGGGTGGAGAGGGGCTCGGACATGAGACCTCCGGACGTAGGGCTACGGCGTTCGGTGTTCAGGTTCGGCCCAGGCGCACGGCACTGGTGATTCCGGGCCGCTCCCCGATGGTCCGTCCCATCCCAGCGCGCCAGTCACGGCCCTCGGCCAGCCTACCCGGTGGCCTCGATCCGCCAGTGGCCCACTTCGCGGTGAACAGAGTCATAGATGGCGGACCCGTCGCCGGGTTTCAGGTCGTAGTGGTGGAGGTTTCCGCCCCAGTAGCGCAGGGCCCGGCCGAGTTCTTCGGCTGGGCGTTCGGGGTCGACGGTCACTTCGAGCACGAATTTCGCGGTCGTCATGGCTTCTATGGTTTCACTGACCTACCCTGTGAGACTTTTCGGCGAACGTTCCTGGTCGATCGCCGAAAAGTCTCAAACTCACCGGATGACGTGCGGCACGAACCTCGCGTACTCGTCCGTCACCAGCCCCGCCGACTCCCGCATCCCGAGCCCCGCCGCCTCCCCCTCGACGGTCCACGCCCCCAGCACGACGTGGTTCCCGTCGAAGGCGGGCAGGGGGGCCAGTTGCTGATAGCAGCAGGGTTCGTCGCGGACGACGACGGCGGCGCCGGCCGGGTGGACGACGACCCCGGCGCCCTCGCGGCCCAGGAGCGGCTTGGAGACGTACCCGGCGTCGGCCAGTTCGCGGGGGCCGTCGAGGAAGGCGGGGAGGAGGTTGGGGTGGCCGGGATACAGCTCCCAGAGGATCGCCAGCAGCGCCTTGTTGCTGAGGAGCATCTTCCAGGCGGGCTCGATCCACAGGGTGGTGCCGGTGCCGCCGCCGTTGTCGAGGGTGTCGAGGACGTGCTCGCCGAAGCGGTCGGTGGTGAGCCACTCCCAGGGGTAGAGCTTGAAGCAGCTGCGGATGAACCTGAGTTTGTTGTCGACGAACCTGCCGGAGAGGCGGTCGAAGCCGATGTCCTCGACGGGGATCCAGTCCGTGTCGATCCCCGCCTGTTCCGCCGTCTCCTTGAGGTAGGCGACGGTCATCAGGTCCTCGCCGAGTTCGTCGGCGGTGGAGTGCGCGAAGTACAGGGGGCTGCCGGGCGGCAGCAGAGCGCCCTGTCTCTTCCAGGCGGCGACGAGGCGTTCGTGGAGGGAGTTCCACTGGTCGGCGCCGGGGAAGCGGTCCTCCATCCAGAACCACTGGGGGGACGCCGCCTCGACCAGCGAGGTGGGGGTGTCGGCGTTGTACTCCAGCAGCTTCGCCGGGCCGGTGCCGTCGTAGCGCAGGTCGAACCGGCCGTAGAGGGAAGGGAGTTCGGCGCGGCGGTGCCAGGACTCGGTGACGGCGGCCACGGTCCGGGGGTCGGTGATGCCGAGGTCGGTGAAGCGGTGCGCGCGGACGATGTGGTCGGCCGCCGCGAGGCACATGCGGTGCAGGTCCTCGACGGTCTCCTCCAGGGTCTCGACCTCGTCGAGGGTGAAGGAGTAGTAGGCGCTCTCGTCCCAGTAGGGGCGCAGTTCGCCGTCCGCGTGCCGGGAGAGGGGGTAGATCAGCCCCTGCTCCTCCACGGTCCGCTGCCAGTGGGGGCGGGGTTCGATGGTGTGGCGTATCACGGCGCGGCTCAGCCGCCGGAGCTGCCGTGGCCGCCGTCGCTGCCGCCGAACCCGCCCCGGTCGACGCCGCTGCCGCCGCTCGTGCTCGAACTCCCCGACCCCGAACGGGAGTTGCTGAAGGAGCCGTCCTTCACCCACGAGCCGTTCTTCGTGCCGCCGTGGTACCAGGACGACACCGTGGTGCTCTTGGACGACTTGCAGTTCCGGTCGGAGACGATCTTGTAGCCCTTCGCCGCGTTGTAGCTGTTGCGGTCGACGCAGCGTTTGTCCGCGTCGGAGGAGCAGGCGGTGAGGGCCACCGCGAGGATGCCGACGCCGCCGAGGACGACCGTGCCCGAGCGAAGCCTTCTGGGTGTGTCCGCCATGTCCATGTCTCCCCGTGTCGCTTTTTAGGTCATGCGTTCGGTCACCAGCCTAGAGATCGGTGAGAGTCCGTGTACGGCAGCCCCCGGCACCGCCCCCTCCCCTACAGTCCGTTTGTGATGTTCGGCATGGTGTGTGCGCTGGCGGCGGCGGTCTGTTTCGGTACGGCGACGGTGTGGCAGGCGGTGGCCACGAGGGAAGCGGCGGCCGGCGGGCCGGGCGGCGGGGAGGCCGCGCTGCTGCTGCGGGCCGTCCGGCAGTGGCGGTACGTCGCGGGGCTCGGCCTCGACGGGCTGGGGTTCGTGTTCCAGGTGCTCGCGCTCAGGTCGGTGCCGATCTACGCGGTCGGCGCGGCGCTCGCGGCGAGCCTCGCGGTGACGGCGGTGGTGGCGGCGCGGATGCTGCGGGTGCGGCTGAGCCGGACGGAGTGGACGGCCGTCGCGGTGGTGTGCGCGGGGCTCGCGATGCTGGGGCTGGCCTCCGGCGAGGAGGGCACGCGGCACGGGTCGGACGCGTTGAGGTGGACGGTGCTCGGTGCCGCCGTCTGCATTCTGCTGCTCGGGTTCTGCGGTGGGCGGCTGCCGGAGCGGGGGCGGGCGCTCACGCTGGGGCTCGGCGCCGGGTTCGGGTTCGGGGTGGTGGAGGTGGGGGTGCGGCTGATCGACTCGCTGCGGCCGGTGCCGCTGCTGGGCAACCCGGCGTCGTACCCGGTGCTGGTGGGTGGGGGTGCGGCCTTTCTGCTGCTCACCTCCGCGATCCAGCGGGGGTCGGTGACCGCCGCGACGGCCGGGATGGTGATCGGGGAGACCGTCGGACCGGCCGCCGTGGGGGTGATCTGGCTCGGGGACCGGACGCGGGAGGGGCTCGCGTGGCTCGCCGTGCTGGGGTTCGCGGTGGCGGTGGTGGGGGCGCTGGCGCTGGCGCGGTTCGGGGAGGCGCCGCAGGAGGCGACCGCTTCACAGGCGTCCCAGTAGACTCGGCCGACGTGGCGGACACCCAGTACGAAGACCTGTTGCGACGCGTGCTCGACTCCGGGACGGCCAAGGCCGACCGGACGGGCACCGGTACCCGGAGTGTCTTCGGGCACCAACTGCGCTACGACCTCTCCCAGGGGTTCCCGCTGGTCACCACGAAGAAGGTGCACCTCAAGTCGATCGTCTACGAGCTGCTGTGGTTCCTGCGCGGCGACTCGAACGTGAAGTGGCTCCAGGACAACGGCGTCACGATCTGGGACGAGTGGGCGGACGCCGACGGCGAACTGGGTCCCGTGTACGGCGTCCAGTGGCGCTCCTGGCCGACGCCGGACGGGCAGCACATCGACCAGCTGAGCGAGGTCCTGGAGACCCTGCGCCGCGACCCCGACTCCCGCCGGATGATCGTCTCCGCGTGGAACGTCGCCCAGCTCCCCGAGATGGCGCTCGCCCCCTGCCACGCGTTCTTCCAGTTCTACGTCGCCGACGGCAAGCTCTCCTGCCAGCTGTACCAGCGCAGCGCCGACCTGTTCCTCGGCGTCCCCTTCAACATCGCCAGCTACGCGCTGCTGACGCACATGGTCGCCGCGCAGACCGGCCTCGAACCAGGCGACTTCATCTGGACCGGCGGGGACTGCCACATCTACGACAACCACGTCGACCAGGTGACGCAACAGCTCTCCCGCACACCGCTGGACTTCCCTCGCTTGAAGCTGCACGAGGCGGCGTCCCTCTTCGACTACACGTACGACGACGTCGAGGTGGTCGACTACCAGCACCACCCCGCCATCAAGGCCCCGGTGGCCGTCTGATGACCGTCGGCCTCATCTGGGCACAGACCCTGAACGGCGTCATCGGCGCCGCCGGCACGATCCCCTGGCGCATCCCCGAGGACATGGCCCACTTCAAGGCGACCACCCTGGGCCACCCGGTGGTGATGGGCCGCCGCACCTGGGACTCCGTCCCTCCCCGCTTCCGCCCCCTCCCGGGCCGCCGCAACATCGTCATCACCCGCGACCCCTCCTGGACGTCCGACGGCGCCGACCGCGTGGGTTCGGTACCGGAGGCGCTCCAGGTCGCCGGGGACGAGGTGTGGGTCATCGGCGGCGGCGAGATCTACCTGTCCGCCCTGGAGTACGCCACCACCCTGTCCGTCACGGAGATCGACACGGAACTCCCAGGCGACACGTACGCGCCCGACCTGGACGAGTCGTGGCAGGTCACGCGGGACGGCGAGTGGCTGACGTCCACGTCCGGACTGCGGTACCGGATCAGGGAGTTCGGCCGCCGGGGGTGATGGGCGGGGTGGGGTGCGGGCGGTTCGCGGGGCACTGGACTGCCGCAATGTGCCGTCACGCTGTCGGCTCATCGCCGGATGTCCGTCCGTTCACCCACTGCTGAGCCTCCGCGAGGTTCACGGCGGTGCCCGCAGGTCCGTACGAGAACCCGTTCCACTCCTCCAGCGCCCTCGGCTCATCGGGCCGGAGGTGACCGCCGCCGCCGTGGAGCGGGCGGTGCCGACGTCAGATGTCCAGCGGCGGGCGGCGCCGTTTGTGGTACGCCGCCAGTGGATCGTCGGCGTCGATGTGCGGGACCGCGCGAGACGGCCGGTTCGGGGGTCCGGGTCGGGAGTGCTTGCCCATGCGCTCGATGGTCTCAGGCGGCGACAGTGGTGGGCCGGGTCTCGGAAATGCCGACCCGGCCGGTCTCGATGCGGTCGAGTTTTGCTGGAACCCATCCCAGTACGCGAGCTACCGCGTCCCGCGTTCCGTGTACTCCATCCTCGTGTCGTGCGTCAGCGCTGTCGACGGCGACCATGGTCGGGGCGGCAGCGTCATGTTCCTGTCCGGCGTCCCACATGAGCGTGCCGGGGATCTGCGGGAAGCGCGACGGCCCTCCATCGCCGACGATGCAGGGCCGTACGTTGTTCTCGCCCTCACGAAACGTCGGGAGCCGCCTCGACGCTGTACTCGTAGCCGATGGCCAGCCGGTACGGCAGGCACCATTCGCCGTACTCGATCACTCCCTGGTCGTCCCAGAGCCGGTGGACGCCGGCCAGGATGGGGGAACCGGTGCGCAGTCCGAGGAAGCCCGCTTCGCGTGCGTCGGCGTCGCGGCCGTGGATGTCGTCGCGTCCTGCGGTCACCTGCCTGCCAGTGGCCTGCTGGATCTTCAGGAGCAGTCCGGGGGAGGAGGTCCGTGATGTGGAGAGCAGTTCGGGGACGGCGGCGGCGAAGTGAGCCGGGTGCCAGGTGACGAAGAGGCCGGTGCGCTGCGAGCCCTTGCCGGTGTGCCACTGACGGCGTACGACCTGGTCGCCGTCGTCCAGGTCGAAGATCTCGGCGACGTACTGGGGTGGTTTGATCAGTTCCGCGGTCGTCACGATCATCGTCTCGCCCTCGGCGAGCACGGAGCCGGTGCGCAGGACGCGGGTGATGCGGTCATAGCCGGAGGGGGCGACTTCGGGGGCGTTGGCGACGAAGGTTCCGCGTCGCGATGTGGTGATGTAGCCCTCGACCTGGAGCTGATCGAGGGAGCGGCCGAGGGTGGCGATGGACACGCCCTCGCTCTTGGCGAGTTCCCTTACGGGCGGGAGTTTCTCGCCTTCTTTCAGGGCTCCGTCGAGGATGCGGCGGCGGATGCGTTCGGCGACTTGCATGTAGGGGTGGTTGGCGTCCGGCATGGCGTCTCCCGGGGTGGTGTCCTAGGGCACGGATTACTGTACTAGGACATGAGTAACCCATTCAGGGGAGTTGTCGAGCTTCACTGGTGCCACTGCCCTAGGACACGCTACTTTCTGTCCTAGGACACGCGTCGAACCCCCGCGACGGGCGAACGTCCGGGGGCATGGCCGACGCCTGGTTAGGAGTGCCGACATGCAGGACCATATCCGCTGTATTGCCGCCTGGCTGCTGGGTGTACCGAGGCCCGGTTCCGTCCTCGCGGAAGGGGTGGCCTGATGGGTGCGCAGAGGTCCGCCCCGGAGGGTGCGGAAGAGGGTGCGGCGATGGCCGTGCGCGTCGGGGACGTGGTGCGGGACACCGGCAGGGACAAGGTGGGTGAGGTGATGGGGCTCGTGGGCCCGTGCGTGCAGGTGCGTCCGGTCGGGGGCGGTGTCGAGTGGGACGCGCGTCCGGAGCTGCTGCGGTCGGTGTCGGCGGTGGAGGCGTTGAGCGCGAACATGTCGGTGGCCAACGCGCGGTCGAGGGGAGAGCGGCTGTGAGCGGGTTCGATTCCCTTCCGGTCGATGCGGAGACCATGCGTACGACCACGGCGCGGGTACTCATGGACGGTGTCGGGCTGCCGACCGCCGATGAGCTGGAAACCTTGATCCTGATGTACCGGGGGCATCTGATGGTGCTGATCCCGGAGATCGGGCGAGTGGCGCTCGGGCGTCCCGAGGGGGATACCGACGTGGTGACCGCGTGGGCCGGTGTCGGGGAGGCGCGGCAGCGGTTGGACGCGGTGGAGGACGGGGCGTTTCCCCACGAGTTGGCGCACGCGCGGCGTCTGGCCCGGTCGGTCCTCTGTCTCCTCGGGCACCTGGAGAGTCTGCGCGGTCACCGTGAAACGTTCGCCGCCTACCACTACCCGACCACCAAACTCGCCCCCACCCGAGCCCGAACCGACTGCCGCAAGTTCCTCCTCGCCTGCGGCATCCCCGTGGACGACGACTTCGCCGAAGAATTCACGCTGGTGGTCGGCGAGTTGGTCACCAACGCCGTCACCCACGGACGGGTCCCCGGCACGACGGGCCGTCAGGTCCGCCTGACGATCGCCCGTACCGACGCGGTCTTCCGAGTCGAGGTCCAGGACACCCAGAGCGACAGGATGCCGCAGCTCAAGAAGGCCGGCATCGAGGAGGGCGGGGGGCGAGGGCTCGCCCTCGTGGATGCGTTGGTCGGCACCTGGGGCGTCGTCAGCGAGGTGATCGGCAAGACCGTGTGGGCCGAGAAGACCCTCCCCGCGCAGAAGCCCGCCCCGGCACTCTCGTAGCCCCCTGCCGCGCACGTACCCCGACACCGAGCGGCAGGACAGAGGCTCCCGAGCACCCCCTCCTCACCCGGTACGAGCCTCCGCCGACGCCCGGGCCTCGGGTAGATCGCCCCGCCCGGGTGTCGGCGTCACGTCCTCACGACAGCAATGGAGTTGCACCTGTGAGACACCTCGTCCGTCATCTGCTGGCCAAGCTGCCCTACCCGCGACGCCCTCGTCCTGCCCCCTATGTCCATGACCCGTACGTCTCCCCATTTCCTCTACTGGCCTCCCCGCACCGCCCTCTCCCCATCCCAGGCCACTCCGCGTTGTCGCCTCACCCACAGATAGACAGCCCGCCCTGCGGAGACCCTGTGTGCCATGGCGGAGACCACAACAGCGGTACGGACCAGAGACGCACCGCGAACTGACTCCGGCGCCCCGACAGACGACCCCGCCCGCCGAGTCCGTTCCCCCGCCGACCGACGGGCGGGGTCTTTACTCAACAGAAAGGATCACCCCGTGGTGGTGAAAGTGCCGGTGTGCACCGGGATTGGCACTCTGTCCCTGGACGAGCTTCGCACTGCCCTGGAGGAGGGATCAGTAATCCGGTCGCCTGACGGCGACACCCTGTGTGCGTGAAAATCGGTGTGTGGTCGTCCGGCGGACGTCGTGTCGCCTTGGCGCGTTCCGAGCCCGTGG
>NZ_JBTYMC010000054.1:0-31384 GCF_054880855.1 Streptomyces sp. S6
GACGCCTGGTGAGCCAGCTCAACCAACTCGGCTACCAAGTGACCCTCCAAACAGAAGGAACTGCCTGACCAGCGGCTACGGACACGGGACGGGGGATTTTCGAATCAGGCGACGACGACCCTCAGGCGTGCTGCCTGAAGGTTCACCACCCGCGCGAGCACTCGTGGGAGGTGTCGTGAATCCGAACCGCGCCGCCGCCAGGCAACGCGTGCTGAACGAACAGGAGTTGGTCATCCGGCGCTATCGGCTCGGTGCGCCGCTCAGCGGCCTCGCCGAGGAGTACGGGGTGACCGCCGGCTGGCTGGGGCGGCGGTTCGACGAGTGGGGCGAGCAACGCCGCAACCTCGTCGACGCGTTGCTCTACCGGCGAGCCGGTGCCCGCGTGTTCAAGGGACGCGCCCGACGCCGCAGCAGCGCCGAAGTCACGCAGGCACGCGCCGAGTTCGTCAGGGCGCGGGGGAGCGTCGTCGACCGGTACCGACAGGGCGTGTCCGCCGCCGCGTTGGCCCGCGAGTTCCGGGTCAGTCCGACGTTCGTCGCGGAGCGGCTCGTCGAGTGGGGGGTGATCCGGCGAGAAGGGGACGACTCGTCGTCGTCCACCTCGTCGTCGTCCGGCTGGGAAGTCTCAACTGATCTGTGAGGGCGTCATGTTGCAGTGCACCGGGGTCAGGCTGCTGCCCGTGCCGGAAGTGCTGGCCTTGTTGGAGTCGGCGCCCGAAGGGGCGTACGAGGACTGCGAGTTCGCGGAGGGGTACGTCTGCTGTGAGCTGGCGGAGGGGCATGCGGGGGAGCACGCCGACTTCCTGTGGGACGGGGAGGCGGCGGACGTCGGGCAGTGGATGTTGTGGGGTGAGGACGGGTTCCGGTTCCCGGTCCTGCGGTGGTGTGACGCCTCGCATGTCGACGGCGACGCCTGCGGACTGTACGACACGCATCCCCTCGTCCACGCCTGGGACATCTCCGACCCGACCGTCGAAACACTCCTCCAGGACCTGGCCGCGAACCCGGAGAGCTGGGGTTTACCGGGGGACCTGTAGCAACACACCACCCCGCACTCGCCACCTGCCTGTTTCCGTGTTTCCCAAAACGTCGTCAGGCAGCGGGTGTTGGTGCTAACGTGCGCTGCACAACAACAAAAAAGGTGGCCCCGACAGGGATCGGAGTGGTGGAACACTCCGCTGCCGGGGCCGTGACGACAACCCAGCTAAGGAAACTGTCGCCGTGCGCCACTCTATCGCGCGCGCCATCTCGGCGTGCCTGCGTACCCTCTTCGCCGTCCTGCTTCCCGCGAAGGGCAAGCACCGGTCCCCGGAGCCCGTAGAGGCTCCCGCCCCGCCGGAGCCGTACGTCTCCCCCTGGTCCCGTCCGTGGACCAGCCCCAGCAAAGCCGAAGCCGCCGCACTGTTCCGGCAGCAGGACGCGGTCACACTCGAACTCCGCCTGCAACAAGAACGCCGCCGCGCCGCCGCGCTCGCCTCGATGGGCATCGAGTACCCGTACACCTATGAGGGTGCTCCCTTCGGGCCGGACGCGTTCGCCGCGACGGAGATGAGCGCGTGAGCGGCCCCGGAGTCACCCTCTACGCGTGCCCCGACCGCGTCGTCATCGTCGGCGTGCACTCCGTGGCGGACGACGCGATCCACAACCAGGGGAGGGACCGCATGCAGCGCAAAACACGGATCATCACGGAAGTTGCCGTCCTCGCGTCAGGCAGAGTGCTCGCACTGTCCGAAGACGCCCCGGACACCGCGTCGGCGGACACCGCGAAGCCGAGCACGGGCGTACCGACACCGGACGCCGCACAGACCGCCGCACCCAACCGGACCCTGAGTGCCATCGACCCGGGACTCACCGAAAAGGAGTAGCGGGCCGCCAGCAGGTCCCACAGCGCGTGTCCGGACTCCCGGAAGGGAAGCCCGCCGCAACCATCCAGAGCAACGCTCAGGCCCGCTCTAAGGGCGGCCCGGTGCCGAGCCTCACGGACGACCAGGCGGCGGACATCGTGACCGCCGTGAAGGCATCGTTCTGCGGCTGACCAGACCGCCCCGGAACCCCGTTCGACCCACGTCGGACGGGGCCTCGCCGCGTCTACCAGGTATCAGCCGAGCCCGATCACACCCGGCCTTCCGCAGAACCACCACTTGCAAGCATCCGGACCGGCGCTTGAGGACGAGGCCCGTCCAGGACCGATGGGGGTCCGGGGGCGTAGCCCCCACGTACTACACCGGCAGGGGTAGGGGGCTCCCCGGGGCCGACCACCACATCCCCGGCTCAAGCAGCACAGCACGTCTCACCGGACGGACCACGTTTCGCTCGCGTTTCCCCTAAGGGCTACCCTCCCCCCGTGGCTGAGATCCGGATTCCCTCTGACATCAAGCCCGCGGACGGTCGTTTCGGCGCGGGTCCCTCCAAGGTGCGGACGGAGGCTCTGGACGCCCTCGCCGCGACCGGCGCCTCCCTCCTGGGTACGTCCCACCGCCAAGCCCCGGTGAAGAACCTCGTCGGCGAGGTCCGTGAGGGCATCTCCGCGCTGTTCTCCCTCCCCGAGGGCTACGAGGTCGTCCTCGGCAACGGCGGCTCGACCGCGTTCTGGGACATCGCGACCCACGGGCTGATCGAGAACAAGTCGCAGCACCTCACCTTCGGCGAGTTCAGCTCGAAGTTCGCCAAGGCGGCCAAGCTCGCGCCCTGGCTGGCCGAGCCCACCGTGATCTCCTCCGACCCGGGCACGCACCCCGAGCCGCAGGCCGAGGCGGGGGTGGACGTGTACGCGTTCACCCACAACGAGACGTCCACCGGCGTCGCGGCGCCCATCAAGCGCGTGGCGGGCGCCGACGAGGGCGCGCTGGTCCTGGTCGACGCCACCTCCGGCGCCGGCGGCCTCCCGGTGGACATCGCGGAAACCGATGTCTACTACTTCGCCCCGCAGAAGTCCTTCGCCTCCGACGGCGGCCTGTGGATCGGTGTCTTCTCCCCGGCCGCGATCGAGCGCGCCGAGCGCGTCCACGCCTCCGGCCGGCACGTCCCGGAGTTCTTCAGCCTCCCCACGGCGATCGACAACTCCCGCAAGAACCAGACGTACAACACCCCGGCGCTCTCCACCCTGTTCCTGCTGAACGAGCAGCTCAAGTGGCTCAACAGCCAGGGCGGCCTGTCCTTCTCCACCTCCAGGACGAAGGACTCCTCCACCCGCCTCTACACCTGGGCCGAGGAGTCGAAGCACGCGACGCCGTTCGTCTCCGACCCGGCGAAGCGCTCGCAGGTCATCGGCACGATCGACTTCGCGGACGACATCGACGCCGCCGCGATCGCCAAGGTGCTGCGCGCCAACGGCATCGTCGACACCGACCCCTACCGCAAGCTCGGCCGCAACCAGCTGCGCGTCGCCATGTTCCCGGCGATCGACCCGGCGGACGTCGAGGCCCTCACGAAGTGCGTCGACTACGTGATCGAGAACCTCTGACTCCCTTGCCGCACAGCGCAGTTGTCTGCCGCACGACGGCGTGACCGCCGCGCACACGGACGACGCTGAAGGGCGCCCGGTGAACTCCGGGCGCCCTTCGCGCGGTTCAGGTCGCCGTACAGGTCAACGTCGGCGCACTGCCCCCACCAGGCGTGGCCCCGAACCCGAAAGTGGCCGAACTCCCCGCGGACAGGGTCCCGTTGTGAGCGGCGTTGGCCGCGGTCACCGACGCCCCGCTCTGGGTGTAGGACGCGTTCCACATGCTGGAGATCTGCTGGGAGCCGGGGAAGCTCCAGGCGACCTTCCAGGACGAGATGGCAGTCGTCCCCGAATTCACCACCTTCACCTCGGCGTTGAAGCCGCCGCCCCAGTCGCTGGTGACGGCGTAGGTCGCGGTGCAGGAGGCCGTGGACCCGCCGCCACCCCCGCCGCCACCCCCGCCACCGCCTCCGCCGACCGGCGGGAAGGCCGGTGCCTTGACACTGGCGAGGTACCCGTCCTTCACGGTGTCGACGGTCTGCCAGTCGTCCTTCAGGATCCCGCCTGTGTCACCGGAGTTGGGGTTCCACGACCAGTAGGTCCAGTGGAAGGAGTCGGCCCCGGAGGTCGAGGTCGGACGCAGGTAACTGACCAGTGCGGCAAGCCACTTCTGGTCCACGGTCGCCTGGAGCGTCGTACCGAACTCACCCACCCACACCGGGGCGATGTTCTGCTTGAAGATATAGCCCCAGTACTTGTCCCAGATCCCGGGCATGTTGTTCGGGAAGGTCGGGTCGCTGAACCAGCTCTGCTGGGCGACGCTGGTCGCGTAGTCGTGCGCGGAGTACACCACCCGGTTGGCGACGGAGAGCTGGACCGGATACTGGGCGACGCCCATCAAGTTGCCGCCCCACCAACCCGATACGCCGTTGAAGGTCTGGACGCCCTCCACGAAGATCAGCAGGTTCGGGTTGACCGACAGGACGGCGTTGCCCGCGCGCTGAGCGGCCAGCCGCCAGTCGGTCGCCGTGTCCCCGCAGCCCCAACAGGCGGGATCGTGCGGCTCGTTGTGGAGGTCGATGCCCACGACCGCCGGGTTCGAGGCGTAACGGGACGCCATGGACTTCAAGTTGGCGATCCAGGTCGACTCCGGCACCGCGGCGGTGTACCAGAGCGCGGACTGCCCGCCGGAGTCCGGGCGGTGCCGGTCGAGGATGACACGCAGGCCGTCCTTACCGGCGTACGACACGATCTTGTCAAGCACGCCGAGGGAGTTGAGGCCCTGGAGGTCGGCGTTCTTGCCGCTGGAGAAGTCGATGCTGTTGGGGACGGTCGAGGACTTGAAGATGTCGTCGCTGTAGGGGATGCGGATCGTGTTGTAGCCCAGCGACTTCATCTGGTCGATCATGCTTTTGTAGTCGCGCGACCACAGCCCATGAACGACGTAATTACCCGTTTCGAAGCCGAACCAGTTGATGCCGGCGACCCGAACAGGCTGCCCGGCCGAATCCAGGATCTGACGGCCACTGGTGTGCCAGTAGCCGGCCCCCGGCGCCTCCGCGGCCTGCGCCGACCCGGTGGCCGCCAGCCCCAAGGGCACCAGCAACGCGGCGGCAACCGCGCACAGCACCCTTCTCACATTGCGGAACATGTCCCTTGTTCCTCTCGAAGGTGCGGGTCCGAAACAGTGGGAGCGCTCCCACCCCCGCACCTCCCAGAGAAGACCGGTCCCATCACCCCGTCAAGGCGTACGACATCACTTCCCGAGCTTCCTGAACCTCCCGCCCACCTCCTCAGCTCCGCCGCAGCAACCTCCGCAGCCCGAACACCGCCGCGCAGACGACGGCGACGGCGAGCGCCCCCTTCGTCACCCCGCCCCCGGAGCCACCGTCGTCCGTGCCGGACCCCGACCCGGAGGACGACGAACTCCCCTTCGAGGAAGAGGACTTGTCGGCGCCCGGCGCCTCCCGGGCAACCACGCCGCTCCCCTCCCCCTCGCTCCCGTAGAGCAGCTTCTTGCCGTCGGCGGAGTAGGTCACGGACTCGCCCTGGCGTTGCAACGGCACATCGAGGCGGCCGGTCTTCTTGATCTTGCCGTCGTTCCAGTCGTACGCGATCCCTCCGAAGTACCCCCGTACCGCGAGCTGTCGGCCGTCCGGGGAGAAGGCGGCGTCGGTGGCCCAGAGGTCTACGGGAGCTATCGGCTTGAAGATGTTGTCGCCGGAGGCGGAGAGCGTGGCGGGTCCTTCGTAGAGGTGGCCGCCGTCCTCCTTCTTGTCGATGATGTAGACCCGGCCCGTCTTCGGGTGGACCATCATCGACTCCGCGTCGCGCCCGCCGTCCGAGTACTTCACGATGTACTGGGTCGTTCTGACCGTCTGGTCCTTGAGTACCTTCGGCTCGGGGAGCCGGTAGATCCAGAGGTAGGGCCAGCGTCCGTCGAAGTTGTCTCCGATGTCCCCTACATAGATCTGGTTGTCGGGGCCGATCGAGATCGCCTCGACGTCGCGCGGGGTACCAATGCCGCGCAGCGTGACCGTGGCGACCGTCTCGCCGGTGGCTCTGTCGACGGCGTAGATCTGCGGACCGTAACCGCTGTCGTTGTGCGTCCAGTAGACGCCCGGGTGCTGGCGGGAGGCCGCGAGGCCGCTGGACTCCTTGATCCGCGGGTCCTTGATGGTGAACCCGCCGTCGTCGTCGGCGGCGGCGGCGGAGGCGGGCACGGCGAACGCCCCCACGAGCAGGAACCCGGCGAGGATCGCGAACGGTCGGCGCATACCCCCAGCCTGCCATCCCGGCCGCGCCGACACGCGAGGTGTCGGGACTCACACCCCGTCGCCGACGGTGATCGTCCATCATGAGCGGATGCTCAGGTTCATGCCCGTAGGTGACTCCATGACGATCGGCAGTACGGGCGACCACACGTGGCGGTACCGTCTCTGGCGGCATCTGTGCGCCACGTACGGCGGCCCGTTCACGCTGGTCGGGCCACGCGAGACGCTCTACGACCAGGGGTCAGCCGCCCCCGACTCGTACGGGTACGCCGACCCTGACTTCCCCTACGGGCACCTGGCCGGCTGGGGCGAGGGCTGGCAGCACATGGCCCCCCTGATCGCCGACGCGGTGCGCGCCGGACGTGCGGACGTGCTGCTCGTCTCCCTCGGCCTGATCGACCTGGGTTTCTACACGAACGCGGAGCAAACCGCCGAGAACACGCGCGAGTTCATCACCGCGGCCCGCTCCGCCAACCCCCGCGTCCGCGCCGTCCTCCTCCCCGTCATCCCCAACATCCGCGCCGCCACCGACCCCGCCTTCGCCGACCAGGTCGCCCACTTCAACGAACTCCTCGCGAAGACGGTCGCCGACCTCGACGAACCGGGTTCTCCCCTACTCCTCGCGTCCCTCCCTCCCACGTACGACTTCCACACCGACACGTACGACGGGACGCACCCCAACGCGAGCGGCGAGCACCGGATGGCGGAGGCGTTCGCGGACGCGCTGTATCAGGGGTGGGGGTTGGGCGGGCCGTACGAGGAGGCGGCGTAGTACCCGTAGTACCCCTACTGGTCGGTCCTCTCGATCTCCGCCACCATCGCCTCCGCGCACCTCCGCGCCCCCTCCCCCAGTCCACCCACAGCCCCGACCTCCCCCAGGTAGGCCCTCCGAGCCCGCCCCAACACCCCCCGGTGCTCCACCGGCAGCCGCTCCCCCGCCCACCGGGCAGCCTCGTCCTTGGCCCCTACCACCCCAGTACTCAGGGTCATCCAGATCCGCGCGAGGGTGAGCAGGACGTTGCGGGTGTCGTGCTCCAGATCCGCCATGAGCTGCGGAACCCCGGCGGTGATCCCCCGCAGCAGGTCGGCGTGCGGAACAGGGTCGAGCAGCGCAGCCGGCGGCGGACCGAACAGCGGGGCGTCCCCCTGAAGCACCATCGTGAGCAGCGGAGCGAGATCGTGACTGGCCTCGGGAACAGGCAGCACCCCTCGCTCGAACTCCCCCCGCAGCCAGTCCCCGTAGAGGAAGTCGCAGACCGGCGGATACCGCCAGGGCCGTACGTCCTCCTGTACGACGACAGTCAACTCGACGTACCGGTAACCGTCCTGCCCGGACACAGCAAGCAACTCGTCTACGAGCACCTGACGCTGACGCTCCGTCAAAGACCTCCGCACCACACCGAGCACATCGATGTCACTGTCCGGCCGCAGTCCGCCCAGTACGGCCGACCCGTGCAGATACACCCCTAGAAGGTCCCCCTCCCCCACCACCCGGCGCAACAGCCCGGCTTCCGCATCCCCCAGCACCACGCGTCTCCTCTCACCCGCTCGACCCCTCTGACCTCACGCACGGTAGCCAGAGCGGGCCCAGGCCCCGCAAGCACATTTGTGCGAGACCCAAGAGCCCGTGCGTGTCCTTTTCACCGTACGTATCGTTGTACCGCGCGGCCGTGCCTGCACGAGGGCGGCCGGGGAGGAGCGCCACGATGACCGTCCTTGAAGACAGGATCGCGATGGCCGAGAGCGACAACACGAGCGAGCTCGACGAGTGGTTCGAGCGGCTTGAGAAGATGCCCGTCCCCGAGGGTTACAAGGTCGAGATCGTCGAGGGGGGCATCTACATGACGCCGCAGCGGGACACCCACTGGGAAATCATCCTGGATGTTGTCGAGCAGTTGCGGACCAAGTACCCCCGGTGGCGCGTGAAGTCCGACGTCCGTATCGACTACCCGGGGAAGCTCAACGGATTCGCAACCGACGTGACGCTGATGTCCGAGAGCGCCGTCAAGTCGGAGCGCGGGCACTGGAGTTACGAAGACGTCGAGCTCGTCGTCGAGGTGATCTCCAAGGGCACCGCCTCGAACGACTACGGCCCGAAGAAGGCCGCCTATGCCACCGCCAAGGTCCCGGTCTATCTCATCATCGACCCCTACACGGGCCGGTGTTGCATCCACACCCTCCCCAAGGACGACGACTACACCGTCCGGAGGGTCGACTTCGGCGCCAAACTCGACCTGACCGACACGCCGGTGAGCCTCACCCTCACGACCGACGAATTCCCTCGCGGCTGACGCCTGTCGCCGAGGGGTTCCGCATCCGGAACCCCTCTCAACTCCCGCCCTAGAACATCGTGTTGTCGTTGGCCGACGTCTCCGGCACATCCTGCACGACATCCCAGTGCTCGACGATCTTCCCTCCCCGCACCCGGAACAGATCCACGATCGCCTGCCCCCGCTGCCCCGGCGCCGGAATGTAGTGGCTGTGGACGGCGACGAGGTCCCCCTCGGCGACGACCCTCTTGGGCTCGACCTTCAACTGGGGGAACTGGGCGAAGTATCCGCCGAGCCCGGCCTTGACGCCCGAAATCCCGTTGGGAATGGTCGGGTTGTGCTGCTGGTAACCGGCACCCCAGTACCGGTCGATGGCACCGAGATCCTTCCGCACCAGCAACTGCTCGAACGCCTTCACCACGAGCTTCTTGTTGTACGACGTCAGCCAGGCCGGCCCCGGCTGCTGCGTGCGCGGCCAACTCACCGTGGAGAACATGTCGTTGCCGTTGGCGGACGTGTCGGGCACGTTCTGCCCGGTGTCCCAGTGCTCGGCGATCCGCCCGCCCTGGAACCGAAAGATGTCGAAGACGGCACTCCCCCGACTCCCGGACGTCAGCACGAGGTTGGAGTGGACGACGACCAAGTCCCCTTCGGATATCACCCTCTTGACGTCGTACACGGCGTCGGGGAACTGCTTGTGCACGGCCGCGCCCAGGTTCTTCAGCGTCTCGGCGCCGTCGGGAGCGAGCGGGTTGTGCTGGATGTAGTCGGGCCGTACGAAACGGTCGACGACGGCCCCGTCGCCCCGCTCGAACACCCCCTTGAGGACCCGGACGGCCACGTCCTTCTGGTGGGCGAGCCGGTACGGGGAGTCGACGGACGCGTGAGCGCCGTAACCGTTCGGTGCGGCGACGGCGGGGACGGTGGCGGCGGTGACCGTCAGCGCTGCGGCAGCGACGACTGCGGCGAGGGCCTTGCGGGCGGACGTGGTGGGGGTCACGGCGTTTCCTTCCAGGAGGGAGATAGTTTGAACTTTCAAGCTCAAACCTCGACCCTGATACTAACCACAAGAAAGCACTAACTTCCAGATAGTCCACCCTGAAAGATCCCCTACCCCCAAAGCCCCTTGCATCGAGTCCACTCCAAGTCGTTGGCTGGAGCACCATGAAGTACACGCAGCTCGGACGCACAGGACTCAAGGTCAGCCGACTGGTGCTCGGCACGATGAACTTCGGTCCGCAGACAGACGAGGCCGACAGCCACGCGATCATGGACGCGGCGCTGGACGCGGGCATCAACTTCTTCGACACCGCCAACGTCTACGGCTGGGACAAGGGCAAGGGCCGCACCGAGGAGATCATCGGCAACTGGTTCGCGGCCGATGCCTCCCGCCGCGACAAGGTCGTCCTCGCCACCAAGGTGTACGGGAACATGGCTCCCGAGGGTGATGCCTGGCCCAACCACGACAAGCTCTCGGCGGTCAGCATCCGCCGTGCGGTCGACGCCTCCCTCAAGCGGCTCCAGACCGACCACATCGACCTCTACCAGTTCCACCACATCGACCGTCTGACCCCCTTCGAGGAGATCTGGCAGGCCATCGACGTCCTGGTCCAGCAGGGCAAGATCCTCTACGCCGGTTCCTCCAACTTCCCCGGCTACAAGATCGCCCAGGCCAACGAGGCCGCCGTACGCCGTGGGTCGTACGGGTTGGTCAGCGAGCAGTGCATCTACAACCTCTACGAGCGGCGCGCTGAGATGGAGGTCATACCTGCGGCGCAGGACTACGGCCTAGGGGTCATCCCCTGGTCGCCGCTGCACGGCGGGCTCCTCGGCGGCATCCTCAAGAAGGAGCTGGACGGCGGCCGTCGTGCGGCGGGCCGCGCAGCCGACACGGTCACCGACCCGGCGGTCCGGGCACGCGTCCAGGCGTACGAGGATCTCCTCGACAAGCACGGAGTCGACCCCGGCGAGACCGCTCTGGCCTGGCTCCTCACCCGCCCCGGCGTGACCGGCCCGATCGTCGGCCCGCGTACGGCCGAGCAGTTGGAGTCGGCGCTCCGGGCGATGGAGCTGGAGCTGAGCGAGGAACTGCTGACCGGCCTGGACGAGGTCTTCCCGGGTCCGGGTCCGTCCCCGGAGGCGTTCGCCTGGTAGTACGGGTACTACGGGGACGGGCACTACGGGAATACCTGGGAACTACTCCTCCAGGTGCCCCGACCTGAGAGGTAGCCCTCGTGGGGAACCACCCCTCGGGGGCGCCCCTCAAGCGCCCACCCCCAACCCCTCACTTCCTCAATGCCGCAGCCATCGCCACCACGACGAACATCAGCACGAGCGCACCGGCCATGATCCGGTTCCGGGTTTTAGGGTCCACGCCACCGAGCCTAACCGCCCTCGCCGAGCGCCCACCGCCCGGCCACCTCATAACGCGGCCGTTCCCCCGTCACCCCGGACCTCGGCAGCTCGCTGCGCACCAACGCCACCTCCCCCACACTCCACCCCCGCCCCGAGAACCGGTCGAGTACCTCGACGTACGGCCCCGGCTCCACCCCCTCCCGGCTGCACGCCAGCGTCAGATGCGCCCGGTACCGCCGGTGCTCCTCCATCTCCACCCCGGCCTCCCGCCCCGCCAGCTCAGCCCGATCGGCAAGCACCCGCAACGCCTCGACATCCCCGGACGCCCCCGCCCACACCACCTTGCCCTGCCCGAACTGCCCGCCCCCACGCACGGCGAGTCCGAAGGGATCGGTCCGCCGAGCCGCACATCCCAGCCGCTCCGACAGTTCCGGCACGATGCCGTCCTCGACCTCCCCGTAGAACGCGAGGGTGAGGTGCCACCCCACCCGCCCGGTCCACCGCAGCCCCTCCGCACCGGGAAGCGCACGCAACTCGTCGACCACGGAGTCGAGTTCGGCACGGACGTCGTCCGGTGGGAGCACAGCGGCGAAGAGTCTCATACCGGGGATTGTCCCGCCCGGCACGACGGACGGCATGAGGATGCCGATCAGAGGAGGCCGCCCACCGCCGCGAGCCCCACGCCGCATGCACCTCCAGAGCCACACCCCCGTACACCCCGTACCCCCCGTACACCTCCAGAGCCACGTCCCGGTACGCCCCGTACACCTCCAGAGCCACGCCGACACGCCCCTCCGCAGATGTACGGGGACACCCCTGACGCCCCGCCCAAGCCCCTCACCTCACCTCACCCCGCCCGAGCCAACCCCACCTCAGCCTCAGCTCCGGCCTCACTCCCGCGCACTTCCCCACCCCGCGGCACGAACCGCACCCGAGGGTGCCCCCCGTTCCACCCCACCGACAACCGGAACCCCCCGACCCGAGTCAGCGCCACCCCGATCGACACGGCGGCCAGCAACGAGATCGCACCCCCCACGGCCAGCCCGGCCCGCACCCCGTACGCATCGGTGATCCACCCGGCGACAGGCGCCCCCACAGGCGACCCGCCGAGGAACACCATCATGTACAGCGCCATGACCCGCCCCCGCATCGCGGGATCCGTGGACAGTTGGATCCCGGTGTTGGCGGTCACGTTGACGGTCATCCCGAACATCCCGATCGGCACCATGAACAGCGCGAACAGCCACAGCGACGGCGCGAACGCGGCGGCCACCTCGACCGCGCCGAAGGCGATCGCCGCCCCGATCAGCACCCGCGTCCGCGAGGTCCCCCGCCGCGCGGCGAGCAGCGCTCCGGCCAGCGACCCGACGGCCATCAGCGTGTTGAAGAGGCTGTAGAACCCGGCGCCCGCGTGGAAGACGTCGTCGGCGAACGCCGAGAGATAGACGGGGAAGTTGAACCCGAACGTGCCGATGAACCCGACCAGCGCGATCGTCCAGATCAGCTCCGGCCGCCCGGCGACGTAGTGCAGCCCCTCGCGCAGCTGCCCCTTCCCACGCGGCGCGCGCTCGACGGCGTACAGTTCGCGCCCGCGCATCAGCAGCAGGCCGGCGATCGGTGCGACGAAGGACAGTCCGTTGAAGAGGAACGCCCAGCCGGTGCCCACACCGGTGATCATCAGACCGGCGACGGCGGGCCCGACGAGCCGCGCGGACTGGAAGTTCGCGGAGTTCAGGCTGACCGCATTCTGCAACTGCTCCGGCCCGACCATCTCGGAGACGAAGGACTGCCGCGCCGGGTTGTCGACGACGGTCGCGAGCCCGACGGCGAAGGCGGCGACGTAGACGTGCCAGACCTGGACGTGTCCGGAGAGGGTGAGCGCGGCGAGCACGACACCGGCGACGCCCATCGCGGTCTGCGTGATCAGCAGGGTCGGCCGCTTGGGGAACCGGTCGACGAGGACCCCGCCGTACAGCCCGAAGAGGAGCATCGGCAGGAACTGGAGCGCGGTGGTGACGCCGACGGCCGTCGCGGAGCCGGTGAGGCTGAGGACGAGCCAGTCCTGGGCGATGCGCTGCATCCAGGTGCCGATGTTGGAGACGACCTGGCCGGCGAAGAAGAGCCGGTAGTTGCGGACCTTCAGGGAGCTGAACATCGAGGACTTACGGGCCGGTCCCTCGGAAGTACCAGGGGTAGCGCCAGGGGCGTCACCGGAAGCGCCGGAAGCGCTGCGGGTACCGGCGGCATTACGGGTACTACGGGTACTACGGGTACTACGGGTATCCCCCGGGGGTCCCTCCGGGGTCGTGCGGATCGGTGCGGGTGCGGAGTCTGCTCCGGGTCCCGAACTCAAAAGGGTTCGCCTCCTCGTGACTGCCTACAGGTGCGCGAGCTTTTCCAGCACGGGGGCGGCGGCCTTGAGCTTCGCCCACTCGTTGTCGTCCAGCTCTTCCGCCAGACCGGCCAGGAACGCGTTCCGCTTGCGGCGGCTCTGCTCCAGCATGCTTTCGGCCTGCTCGGTCTGGCTGACCACTTTCTGGCGCCGGTCCTCGGGGTGCGGCTCCAGGCTGACCAGCCCCTTGGCCTCAAGGAGGGCCACGATGCGGGTCATGGACGGCGGCTGGACATGCTCCTTGCGGGCCAGCTCGCCAGGGGTGGCGCTGCCGCAGCGCGACAGTGTCCCGAGCACCGACATCTCGGTCGGGCTCAGCGATTCGTCCACCCGCTGGTGCTTCAGCCTGCGGGAGAGCCGCATCACGGCTGATCTGAGGTCGTTCACGGCGGCAGCGTCGTCGTCGTGGGTGAGGTCCGGCATGTTTCTTAGCCTAGGTCATTACCCTGGCTAAATACCAACCGGAACGCGCCGAACCGCCGTGATACCCACCACTGGCCGCACCCACAGCATTTTTTCACCCATACGGGTGACAGTGGCCCAGAAGGGCTCCCACCACCCCGAACCGTGCCGCGACCCTCATACCCATGGGGACCAGTGTGCTCAGCCTGCGAATAGACCATGACCTGCTCGAACGGCTCCGACACCACGCCGCCAAAAGAGGAATGAGCGTCCAGGACTATGTCGTCCGGACGCTCATTCGCGATGACTTCGACGAGCGGTTCCAGGCCGCCGTCGAGGAGACGGAGAAGTTCTACGGGCTCACCTGATACTCAGGTACTACGGGGCGTACCCCCGGCGAGCCCCCTACCTCACGTAAGACCCAGGGCCGGCATCAGGTAGTAGAACGCGAACACCGCGGAGACCACATACATGGCCACCGGCACCTCCCGGCCCCGGCCCGCGGCCAGGCGCAGCACGGCGAAGGCGATGAAGCCCATGCCGATGCCGTTGGTGATGGAGTACGTGAACGGCATCATCACCATCGTGATGAAGGCCGGGATCGCGATGGTGTGGTCGGCCCAGTCGATCTCCTTGACCGAGCCCGCCAGGATCAGGAACCCGACCGCGAACAGCGCCGGGGTCGCGGCCTGCGACGGCACCATCGTCGCGACCGGCGTGAGGAACAGCGCGACGGCGAAGAGCCCGCCGGTGACGAGGTTCGCGAAGCCGGTCCGCGCGCCCTCGCCGACACCGGCGGTGGACTCGACGAAGCAGGTGGTGGCCGACGAGGAGGACGCGCCACCGGCGGCGACCGCGATGCCGTCGACGAACAGCACCTTGTTGATGCCCGGCATCTGACCGGACGCGTCGGTCAGCTTCGCCTCGTCCGAGACACCCATGATCGTGCCCATGGCGTCGAAGAAGCAGGACAGCAGGACGGTGAAGACGAACAGGACGCCGGTCAGGACGCCGACCTCGCTGAACCCACCGAAAAGGCTGACCTTGCCGATCAGCCCGAAGTCGGGGGTGGCTACGGGATTACCCGGCCACTTCGGGGTGGTCAGACCCCAGGACGACACGTGCACGGCCGCCTCGATGATCACCGCGAGGACGGTCATGGCGACGATGGAGATGAGGATCGCGCCCGGCACCTTGCGGACCATCAGCGCGAGGGTGAGCAGTACGCCGAGCACGAAGACCAGTACGGGCCATCCCGTAAGGTGCCCGTCGCCGCCGAGCTGGACCGGCACGGTCGTGTGGGCCGCGTCGGGGATCCGGGTGACGAACCCGGAGTCGACCAGCCCGATCAGCATGATGAACAGGCCGATACCGATCGAGATGGCCTTGCGCAGCCCGAACGGCACCGCGTTCATGACCCGCTCGCGCAGCCCGGTCGCCACCAGCAGCATGACGATCAGACCGGCGAGGACGACCATCCCCATCGCGTCCGGCCAGGACATCCGCGGCGCGAGCTGGAGCGCGACGACGGAGTTGACGCCGAGGCCCGCGGCGAGCGCGATCGGGACGTTGCCGATGACGCCCATCAGCAGGGTCGTGAACGCGGCGGTCAGACAGGTCGCGGTGACGAGCTGGCCATTGTCCAGCTGGTGCCCGTACATGTCCTTCGCGCTTCCGAGAATGATCGGATTGAGCACGATGATGTACGCCATCGCGAAGAAGGTGGCGAAACCGCCCCGAATCTCCCGGGACAGCGTGCTGCCGCGTTCGGAGATCCTGAAGTGGCGGTCGAGTGCACCGGGGGTCGGGGTAGACATCGTTTGGTTGTTCCTACGAAGAGAAGCGGTCACGTGTAATCGGTTTCAGTATGAACATATGGCGACGGCGACAACCATCTCTGCGCGTAGATGTAATCGCCTCGTAAGCTAAGGCCATGGCGAAGTGGACCCCCAAGCACGAGGCGCCGGAGCCCCTGGAGGGCCCCGTGGTCGCGACCATCACCGGCGGCACGATCCTGTGGTTCGTCCTCTTCCTCGTACAACTGCCGTTCTACGGGTGGTACGACGACCACGACCGTCTCCCGTGGCTGTGGACGTGCCTCGCCGGCGCCGGACTAGGGCTGCTCGGCATCTGGCTCGTCCGGCGGCGGGACGCGGCGATCAAGCGGCACGCGGCGCTGACGACCGAAGCGGCGGGGCCTTCCTCGATCCCGTAGGTGACGCCCCCTACAACCAGGGCACTACACGCCTCCTACCCGAGTCGGATCTTCGGCCCTTTCAGCGGGTGAACCGCGCGATCCGCACGTACCGTCGTTGGCATGGCCCACACCGATGCGGCTGACGCCGCGCCCGCCGCCGCGGTGCTCCCGGCGAGCGGACTGACCACCGCCGAGGTCGCGGAGCGCGTCGCGCGCGGCGAGGTCAACGACGTACCCGTCCGCAGCAGTCGTACCTTCGGGGAGATCGTCCGGGCGAACGTCTTCACCCGGTTCAACGCGATCATCGGTGTGCTCTGGGTGATCACTCTGGTCGTGGCGCCCATCCAGGACGCGCTGTTCGGGTTCGTGATCCTCGCGAACACCGGGATCGGCATCATCCAGGAGTGGCGGGCCAAGAAGACCCTGGACTCCCTCGCGGTGATCAGCGAGGCGCGGCCGACGGTCCGGCGGGACGGGGCGGCCGTCGAGGTCGCCACCTCCGAGATCGTGCTGGACGACCTGATAGAGATCGGCCCCGGCGACAAGATCGTCGTGGACGGCGTGTGCGTCGAGTCCGACGGCCTGGAGATCGACGAGTCGCTGCTCACCGGCGAGGCCGACCCGGTCGTCAAACACCCCGGCGACCAGGTGATGTCGGGCAGTTTCGTGGTGGCGGGCGGCGGCGCCTTCCGGGCGACGAAGGTCGGCCGCGAGGCCTACGCCGCTCAACTCGCCGAGGAGGCCTCCCGGTTCACGCTCGTCCACTCCGAACTGCGCACCGGTATCTCGACGATCCTCAAGTACGTGACGTGGATGATGATTCCGGCCGCGATCGGCCTCGTCATCACCCAACTGGTCGTCAAGGAGAACGACTTCAAGGAATCCGTCGCCCGGACGATCGGCGGTATCGTCCCGATGGTCCCCGAGGGCCTGGTCCTGCTCACCTCGGTCGCCTTCGCGATCGGTGTCATCCGGCTGGGCCGACAGCAGTGCCTCGTCCAGGAGTTGCCGGCCATCGAGGGCCTCGCCCGGGTCGACACCGTCTGCCTCGACAAGACCGGCACCCTCACCGAGGGCGGCATGGACGTCACCGAACTGCGCGTCCTCGACGGCCACTCCGAGCCGTACCTCCGCCAAGTCCTGGGCGCCCTGGGCGAGTCGGACCCGCGACCCAACGCCTCGCTGCAAGCGGTGATCGACGCCTATCCGGACGCCGAGGACTGGCGCTGCACGGAGTCGCTGCCCTTTTCCTCCGCCCGCAAGTACAGCGGCGCGAGCTTCAGCGAGGCCGACGGGGAGTCGAGCACCTGGCTCCTCGGGGCACCGGACATCCTGCTGACGACGGACTCCCCCGCCCTCGCGGAGACCGAGCGGCTCAACGAACAGGGCCTGCGCGTGCTGCTGTTGGCGCGTACCGCCCGGGTGCTGGACGACCCCGAGGTGGCCGTCGGCGTCGAGCCGGCCGCCCTCGTCGTCCTGGAGCAGCGGTTGCGGCCCGACGCGGCGGAGACCCTGCGGTACTTCGCGGACCAGAACGTCCGGGCGAAGGTCATCTCCGGGGACAACGCGGTGTCCGTCGGCGCGGTCGCCGGAAAGCTGGGCCTCTCCGGCAAGGCCGTGGACGCCCGTCAACTCCCCTCGGACCAGAAGGAGATGGCGAAGGCGCTCGACGAAGGGACGGTGTTCGGGCGGGTCACTCCGCAGCAGAAGCGGGAGATGGTCGCCGCGCTCCAGTCCCGGGGGCACACCGTCGCGATGACCGGGGACGGGGTGAACGACGTTCTCGCCCTCAAGGACGCGGACATCGGCGTCTCCATGGGCTCCGGGTCCGAGGCGACGCGCGCCGTCGCCCAGATCGTGCTGCTCAACAACAGCTTCGCGACGCTGCCTTCGGTCGTCGCCGAGGGACGCCGGGTCATCGGGAACATCACGCGCGTCGCGACGCTGTTCCTCGTCAAGACCGTGTACTCGGTGCTGCTCGCGCTGCTGGTGGTCTGCTGGCAGGTCGAATACCCCTTCCTGCCACGGCACTTGACACTGCTGTCCACTCTGACGATCGGCGTCCCGGCCTTCTTCCTCGCACTTGCGCCGAACAAGGAGCGGGCCCGGCCCCATTTCGTGCGGCGTGTGATGCGGTACTCGATCCCGGGCGGCGTGATCGCGGCGGTCGCGACCTTCACGTCGTACCTGATCGCCCGTCACTACTACACCGGGGCCGACGCGTTGGACGCGGAGACCAGTGCGGCGACGCTGACCCTGTTCCTCGTCTCGATGTGGGTGCTGGCGATCGTGGCGCGGCCGTACACGTGGTGGCGGGTGCTGCTCGTCGCAACGATGGGCCTGTCGTTCCTCGTCGTCCTCGCCGTGCCGTGGCTTCAGCACTTCTTCGCGCTGAAGCTGGTGGGGTCGACGATGCCGTGGATCGCGGTCGGCATCGCGGTCGCGGCCTCGGCGGTGCTGGAGGTCGTGTGGCGGTGGGTGGACCGGCGGTTCGCGGAGTAGAAGAGCGCGGCACCGGGGTTGCCGGTGCCGCGCTCGCTCATCCCTTAAGGGACGTGGTTCAGCTGACGTCCACGAGGTTCGCCGGAGACGCGACCGCGCCCGTCGTCGACGTAGCTCCGAAGTTGTAGCGGTAGGAGCCGTCGGCGGTCGCCGTGACCGTGGTGCTCAGGTTGCCCTTGCTGTCCGACTTGACCGTCTTGAGGGTGGTCCAGGTCTTGGAGCCGGCCTTCTGGTACTGGAGCTGGACCGTCTGCGCGCCGAAACCGGCGTTCTTGTGGGTGTTCCAGTCGGCGCGGGTCAGCGTGCCCTTGACGGTGAGGGTCTTGCCCTTCTTCACCGCCTTGGGGGTGGCGGTGGCGGTGAGCTTCGTCTGGCGCAGGAGCTTGGTGGAGCCGAGGTCGCCCCGCAGGGTGAAGTTGCCCTTGGAGTCGACAGCGAGGCCACCGACCTTCCAGGCACCGGCCTGGGCGTTGGCGAGCTGGGTGTCCTTGGTGCCGAAGACGAGGGTGGCGGAGCAGTTCAGGACCGTCTGGGAAACGGTCTTGCAGGTGCCCGGGTCCTCGCTGACGAGGGCGTCCGTCGCCTTGGTGATCGCAGTGCCGCGGTAGAGCACCGGACCGGTCTCAAGCGACTTGGCGCTCAGCTTGGCGGGCTTGGTCACGGTGTACGTGACGGGGAAGGAGGCCTTCCCGGAGGCGCCGACCACGAGGGCCTTGGCGATCTTGACGTTCGAGAAGGTCACCTTCGGCCCGGCGGCGGCCGGAGCGGCCTGCGCGACCGGCGCGGCGAGGGCGGAGAGGGCCACGGCGCCCAGGACGGCGGCAGCGGTGGCGGTGGCGCGTATGCGCATGTGCGTTCCCCAGTGGGATGAATGATCGTGTAGGTCAGTTGACCCGTAAGGGTCGACCCGTAATACCTGTGAACGGTTGTACGGGTGTGAAGAATCTTGGTGAAACGTTTTCGCCGCGGGTACTACTTCAGCGGGTGCTACTTCAGCGGGTACTACTTCACGTCGACGAAGTCGGCGCCGGAGGCGACCGCGGCCGTCGTCGAGTTGCCCGGGAAGTTGTAGCGGTACGAGCCGTCGGCGGTGGCCTTGACGGTCGCGCTCAGGTTGCCCCTGCTGTCCGACTTGACCGTCTTGAGGGTGGTCCAGGTCTTGGCACCCTGCTTCTGGTACTGGAGCTGGGCGGACGCGCCCGCGTAGCCGCCGAACTTCAGGTTCTCCCAGTCGGCGCGGGACAGGCTGCTCTTGACGGTGAGGGTCTTGCCCTTCTTCACCGGCTCGGGCGTGACGTCGGCCGCGGCGAGTTTCGCGGCGCGCTGGAACCAGAAGGACCCGGACTTCTCCTTCCAGACGAAGTCCTCGTCCTTGGCGTCGACAATCGCGCTGACGCGCCAGACACCGGCGTTGCGGTTGAGGAAGAAGTCCGCCTTCGGGTCCACCTTCACCGAGGCGGTGCAGGTGGAGGTGGTGGCGTTGACGGCCTTGCAGACGGGCTTGCCGGTGACGAGCAGGCCGTAGCCGGGGCCGAACAGGTCGAACGGCTCCGCCCCGGCGATACCGGAGTTGTCCGTCGCGGTCACACTGACCGTGATCGTCTGCGCACCGGAGGTCGAGACCTGCACCTTGTTGTCACCGTCGACGACGACCTTCGTGATCCGGGTGTCACCGACGCCGGCATCCGCGTGCGCGGCAGGCACGGCGAGACCGGCGAGGGCCAGGGCGCCGAGGGAGACGGCGGCAGTGGCTCGGAAACGCATTCAGGTTCCCCCAGTTGAGAGTCCACCGGACCGGTGATGATCACCGATCCGGTGCTTGAGACTCACGGGGCCGTCGAACGGTTGCACGATCCGTGGATAAATCCGCGACATTGTGCGCGTAACGTGAACATCACCGTGGGTGAGGACAACCGGAATTGATCGCTCCCGGCCCCTGGCCCTCAGTCTCCCGCCCCTCAGTCGAACCAGCGGTCCCGCGCCAACTCCCCCGTCCTGGAGGGGTCTTCCAGCAACGCCGCCACCTCGAACCGCCGAGGCCACTGTCCCGCCGCCCAGGCGAGCCCGGCCGCCACCCCTTCGAGGGTCGCCGCGTGCAGCACCCCGTCGTCGGTCAGCCGCCAGTCGATCTCGACCCCGTCGACGATCAACTCGTCATGCTCCACGTACGACTTGGGGGTCCGCGCGCCGAGGAGGACAGCGACCGACTCGGGGACGTCGTGCTCCGCGCCCTCCGAGTCGACCCCACCGGTGACGGACTCACTGAGCCGCCGCACCTGGAAGAGTTCCGCCAACTCGGCGGCCCTGGCGGGGCGTACGGGCAGCAGCGGAGTGCCGTCGGTGAAGGGGAGGAGGTCCGGGGAGTCGACGACGACCGCGTCGGCCGCGTCCACGACGTCCACCGAGCCGTCCACGACCGCCCTCAAGTCGTCCGGCAGCGTGACCTGTTCGGGATCGAGGTCGGCCAAGGCGCTGTAGAGCCCGTGGAGTTGGGGCGAGGTGACCTCGCGGTCCGGATCGGCGAGGCGCTCCAGGAGTTCGGCGGCGCCACCCGGCTCCTCCAGCAGAGCGGAGACCGACGTCCGGACTCCCAACGCCCGCAGGACCTGTTCGTCGTCGAAGCCGGTCGCGTCGGCCTCGTCGTACAGCCCGTGCAGGAGCGGATCGCCGCCGGCCGCGAGGAGACCCGCCGGGCGGCGGCCGTCCAGGACGGGGTGACCGCGCAACCACCAAGCGGTGTACGGCCGGACGATGTCGTGCGTGCCGTCGGGCAGCAGGATGCGCAGCGGTTGGACGAGCGCGTCCCTGAGCGGCGGCTGCGCCAGCAGGGCGAGCGCCTGGGGCCACTTGTCGTCGTCGACGAGGTCCAGGTCACGGACGGCGACGAGTTCCGTCGCCACCGGGGGGACCGGCGAGTCGGGGAAACGGTCGAGGACGTCCTCGGCCCAGACGTCGACGGCGTCCAGCAGACCGGCGTCGTCGGGTTCGGCGAAGTCACCCTCGCGGGGCTCCAGTTCGTCCGGGTCGAGGACGACGTCGGTGGCGCGGACCAGGGCGAAGTTGGCCAGCACTCCGCAGGCGGTGAGCGGCTGTTCGCCCCACTTGTCGGCCAACTCGTGGTCGACCTCGGCGAGTTCGTCCTCGCGGATGACGGAGGCGAACGGGCTGCCGGGGAGGACGAGTTCACCGGCGGGAACGAGTTCGCCGTCCTCGTCGGGCAGGGCGAGGGCGCCGAGCCAGGGTTCGTCGCCGGGGGCGAGGCCGGCCTCACGGACGAGGGCGAGGACGGTGTCCGCCAACTCCTCGGCGTCCGGGGCGTCTTCGTCCCAGGCGCCGCCGTCGTCGTCCAGAGAGGCGGCGACGGCCGCGCGGACCTGGGGAGTCGTCAGGACGGCCCTGGGGGTCGCCGGGAGGGCGCCGAGCTTCTCCAGGAGGGGGTGGGCGGCGTCCTCGTGGGCGACCTTGAGGCCGAGCCGGGCGAGGATCTCGGGGTCGGTGCCGGTCGCCGTGTCGGGGAGGGGGAGGAGGGTCTGGCGGGGGCCGATGGTGGTGCGGCCGTCCGCGAGGGGTACGGGTAGCCCCGAGAGGCGGTCGGGGTCGACGCCCGCGAGGCTGTCGTACAGCCGGTACCACCACTCCGGGTCCTTCTCCAGACCGGCGAGGCGGTCGATGACGTCCGCGAGGGGCACGCGGGTGACGCCGAGGGTGCGGAGTTCGACGCGGCGCTCAAGACCGGCGGGGAGGAGGGTGGGGAGGACTTCGGCGAGGACCTGCACGGTCTCCGCGCCGGCGCCCTCGACGACCTCGGCGTCCCGGGGGCGGAGGGCTTCGGGCAGGTCTTCGGAGGTGACTCCCGGGTCGTCGCCCGGGAGGGGTAGTACCTCGGAGGGAGCGGGGCCGGTGCTGGTGCCGGTGCCGGCGTGGAGGCTCTCGGCGGTGCCGAAGGCCGGGCCGGAGGTCTCGCCGGAGCCGAGACCGAGGCCAGGGGCGGAGGCGGAGGCGGAGGTGGGGGCGCCCTGGGTGACGGCGGGCGGCAGGAACGCGGTGCGGGGCAGCCGCTCCAGGACGGCCTGGCGCAGGGCGCCGTCCAGTTCGCCCTTGCCGAGCGGGCCCGGGACGAGGTCGATGATCCCGGTGTCCACCGGCCGCCAGTCCGCGAGGAGTCGGGCGTAGGTGTCGGCCGCGCGCTGCACCAGGAAGTCGGTCAGCGGGCCGGGGGCGGCGTGGCGGCGGGCGGTGTCGAGAGGGAACGAGGCGATGAGGAGTGCGGGGACCCCTAGGGGTTCGTCGCTGGGGGTGGGGGCGTGCAGGACGGGGGCGATCCGGGGTCGTACGGGTAGCCCCCGGGGGTCTACGGGTACGGCCCAGGTCAGCGACCAGTGCGGGCGGAGGCGTTCCTCCACCGGGCGGTCGGCGAGGAGGTCGGAGGCCGTCTCGCCGTGCGCGGAGAGGGTGCGCCAGGTCGTCGTGCCGTCGCGGGAGTCCTCCACGACCGTGAGGGGGCCGTCGGTGCGGCGCCACAGGGTGCGGGCGGGGGCGTCGCCGATCTCGACGACGACCTCCTCCAGCCCCGTGAGGGTCAGCAGCAGGCTGTCGTCCACGGCGTCGAGGAGGCGCTCGGCGAGGTCGGCTGCCGCCGTGTCCCGCAGGGGGAGGATCACGGCCGTCTCGTAGGTGTCCGGGGCGGTGCCCTCGGCGGCGTACGGCAGACGTAGTACGGGTACGTGGCCGTCCCGGCGGCGCAGCTCGTCCCCCAGGCCGGGGCTGTGCCGGGCCGTCTCGGCGGCGAGTTCGCGGGCCTCCGCGAGGGACCAGCGGACACCGCCGTGCCGTCCGACGACCGCCGGCTCGTCGGTGACGGACAGGACGGCCGCGAAGCCCACGCCGAACCGGCCGACCGAGGGGGTGTCGCGTTTGGCCGACGCCCTCAGCGTCGCGAGCGACTCGACTCCCGCCGCGTCCAGCGGGGCGCCGGTGTTGGCGGCGACGAGGACGTTCTCGCGCAGAGTGAGCCGGAGCCGTCCCGGCACCCCCGCGCGGGCGGCGGCGTCGGCGGCGTTCTGGGCCAGCTCGACGACCAGCCGGTCCCGGTAGCCCCCGAGTACGAGGTCTTCCTCGGCGTTCGCGTCCTCCCGGAACCGGGCGGGGCTGGTGGCCCAGGCGTCCAGGACGCCCCGCCGCAGCCGGGCGGTGCCGAAGGGGTCGGCGCCCTCGGCCGCGGGCCGCACGAAGTTGCTCACGTTCACTCTCCTCATCGGCGTGAGGAGACCGTACCGCTCAGGTCTTACGGGGGCGTACTTCGGTATTAAGGGGCGTGAGGGGCCGGCGGAAAGGGGTTCACCGGGCGGCGTGCACGAGGGATCCGGTCCAGCACTCCCTCTCAGGAGCTACCCCGCGGGTAGCCACCCGCAAGCCGTCGGCCGAAAGAGCTACGAGTGCCCCAGCTCGGCCGTCTCCTCGTCGCCGTCCCCCACCGGCACCGACCCCGAGTCGGCGGCGGGCCGGAGCGGGAACGGGTCCACCCGGGTCTCGTCGACGACCGGTTCGGCCGGGCGCGGCGGCACGGGCATGACCGCCGCCTCGGAGTGGCCACCGCAGCCGTACGTGAGGGAGACGACGCGGCCGTCGGCGGGGGAGAACTCGTTGGCGCAGACGCCGAACGCCTGGCCGAGGCTGCCGCCGATCGGGGTGAGGAAACCGCAGCTCACACAGGTCGCGGGGGCGGCCTGGGCCATCGGGGTCTGCGCGCCGAACGACTCTTCCCAGCGGTCGGCTGCGATGTGGAGGCCGTAGCGGGAGAGGACGCGGGCGCGGCGGAGGCCGAGTTCGTCGGCGACGGCGGTGATCGTGCCGCGGGCGGGCGGCTCGGCGAGGCCGGGGGTGACCTCGGCGTCGTCGGCGTCTTCTGCGGCGGCGAGGGGCTCGGGCTCGTCGTCGCCGGAGTCGCCGGGGGCGAGACGGTCGTCATACCCGGAATACCCGGAGTACCCGGACTCCTGGTACCCGGACTCCAGACGGATGTCCTCCGCGTCGGTCGGGAGGAGGTCGCCGGGGCCCAGGTCGCCGGGGCGCAGGCGCTCGCTCCACGGCACCCACTCGGGCGCGAGGACGGCGTCGGGACCCGGCAGAAGTACTACCTCGTCGAGTGTGACGAGCTTCGCGCGGGAGGCGCGGGCGACCGTGGCGGCCCAGCGCCAGCCCCGGTAGCCGAGTTCCTTGCACTCGAAGAAGTGGGTGACGACACGGTCGCCTTCGGAGACGAGGCCCACGTGCTCACCGACGACTCCGGGGGCCGCCGCCTCCTCGGCTGCGGTGCGTGCGAGGTCGACGGCCTCGGCGCACAGGCGGTCGGGGGTGCGGCTTCGCGTGGTCGCTGCGCTCACAGGTATCGCTTCTCTCCTACGCCGTCTGTCGGGTGCGGTGTCTCGGGCGGCGGAACGGACGGAGCGGACCTGTGGGCCGCGTCGACGTCCGAGTCCGATCGTGCTCGGGCGCACCTGTGCCATCCATTGTGCGGGATGGCTGAGATACGCACGCTACCTGTTCACGGCCGCTCAGCCCACACCGACGGGACACGACGATCGAGATAGGCCCTCCGAGAAGACCCGTAGTACCCGGGTGGGAGGCCCCGTAATACCCGGGAACCAGCGGCGGAAACCGCGAGAAGTCCCCACCCGTACGCGCGCTGACCGCACTACGCACAGCTTTCTCGGGGCACTATGAACGTCGTGGCAACCGCGCGGACACCCCAGGGCGCGACCGGTATCGGCGGGCAGGGGAAGGGAAGAGGCGGCGGTTCGGGTCGGCTGGGCGGACTCGTCCGCTCGATCGGCCGTGCCCTGCACTTCCCGTTCACCGGGACGGCCCGGGGCATCAGAAGGGCCACGCACGCGCACGGCGCGGGCGAGTCGGGCCTCGGGAAACTCATCGAACTGCACGCCGTGAACGGTGCGGGCGACGTGATGATCACGGTCGCGCTCGCCTCCACGGTCTTCTTCTCCGTCCCGACGGACGAGGCACGCGGGCGGGTCGCGCTGTACCTGGCGATCACGATGGCGCCGTTCACCGTCCTGGCCCCCGTGGTCGGCCCGCTGCTGGACCGGCTCCCGCACGGGCGGCGGGCGGCGATGGCCGGTGCGATGCTCGCGCGGGCGCTGCTCGCCCTAGTACTTTCGGGTGCCGTCGCCACGGGGGGCCTGGAGATGTACCCGGCGGCCCTGGGGGTACTCGTAGCCTCCAAGGCGTACGGGGTCGTTCGCTCTGCGGTAGTACCCCGGCTGCTCCCGCCACAGCTTTCCCTGGTGAAGGCCAACTCCCGGGTGACCCTAGGGGGTCTGCTGGCCACCGGGATCGCCGCGCCCATCGCGGCGGGGCTGCACCAGATCGGCCCCGGGTGGCCGCTGTACGGCGCGTTCGTGATCTTCGTCGCGGGTACGTTCCTGTCGTTCACGCTGCCGCCGAAGGTGGACTCCGCGAAGGGTGAGGACGTCGCGCTGCTCGCCGCCGACGCGGACCACCTGCACGGGCCCCTCAAGTCCGCCAAACGGCCGGGTCTGCGCACCGTCGGCATCGGCGTCACCCATGCCCTCGGCGCCAACGCCGCCCTGCGCTGGCTCTCCGGCTTCCTCACGTTCTTCCTCGCGTTCCTGCTCCGCGAGCACCCGCTGACGGGGCAGAGCGCGGCCGTCTCGCTCGGCATGGTCGCCGTCGCGGCGGGCGCGGGCAACGCGCTGGGGACGACGGTGGGGGCGTGGTTGCGGTCGCGGGCACCGGAGTTGATCGTCGTGACGGTCGTCGCGGTGGTCCTCGGGGCGACGATCACGGCGGCGCTGTTGTTCGGGGCGTTCCTGGTGGCGTGTCTCGCGGCGGTCGCGGGGTTCTCGCAGGCACTGGCCAAACTGTCGCTGGACGCGTTGATCCAGCGGGACGTGCCCGAGTTGGTGCGGACGTCGGCGTTCGCGCGGTCGGAGACGCTGCTCCAGGTGTCGTCGGTGTTCGGCGGGGCGGTGGGGATCGTGATGCCGCTGAACGGGACGCTGGGGCTGTCGGTGGCGGCGGGTGTGGTGGCGGTGGGGTGGGCGACCACGGCGAAGGGGCTGCTGGGGTCGGCCCGGCATGGGGGTGCGGGGCGGGGACGGGTGGAGTAGGGCCCGTAGACCCTGTAGGGCCCGTAGACCCCGTAGGACCGGTTCGGGGGCGTGGCCGTGTCGTACCCGTAGTGCCGGGGAGCCACCGTCCATCCCGTGTTCACCTCACGTGGCCTAACCCACAGCGACGCCGCACCCCGCGTAGGAAGAGCGCCGGGCGGGCCCGATAACCTTCGCCCATGACCAAGCAATCCGCTGCTGTGCGACGCCGCCGCGCCGTCGCTGCCGCCGGCGCCGTGTCCGCCGGACTGCTCGTGCTCTCGGCCTGCGACAAGCCGACCCCGATCTCGACGATCACCGTCGGCAGGTCGTCGGTCAGCGAGGAGGCCACCTGCGGCGGTGAGGACTCCGCGCTGGACACGTCGAAGCTGACGGCCTGCCTGAAGGACCAGGACATCAAGTCGATCAAGGTCGACTCCGAGTCGGACACCGTCCGGATCGGCGTCGACCCCAAGATCGCCGACAGGCGCTGGACGGTCCTGATGAACGGCCAGCCGCTGACCGGCGAGAACTCGAAGACATACCTGACCATCCCGGGCAGCGTCTTCTTCAACGCCCAGTACGGCGCCCAGGGCGACTCGACGCTCGTCACCATCAAGGCGGGTGACGGCAAGAAGAACAGCCAGACCGTCACGGGTCTGTGGTCCTTCCGCCTGAAGAAGACGGGCGACTGACCACGTCCGCCGTCCGCATCCTTGTCGCCACCGCGGTCCCCGCCGAACGGGACGCGGTGGCACAGGCGTTCCCGGACCCTGACGGGGAGACCCGTACGCTTCCGGGGGGAGTGACGCTGCGTCACCTCGTGGTCGAGCCGGGCTTGAGCGGCCGGGACCTGAGTACTACGGGTCGTACGGGGTCCGGCGCGGACGCCGGGGGTACTACGGGTACTACGGGTCCCACCCCCTCCCCCCGCTACGACCTCCTCGCCGCTGGAGTCGGCCCGGCCCTCGCCGCCGCCTCCACCGCGACCGCCCTCACCGCCGCGGCCCTTGCGGGTGACCCGTACGACCTGGTCGTCTCGGCCGGGATCGCGGGCGGGTTCGCGCCCGACGCCCCCGTAGCCTCCCTGGTACTCGCGGACCACATCACCGCGGCCGACCTGGGCGCGGAGACCGCCGACGGGTTCCTCCCCGTCACCGACCTCGGCTTCGGCGTCGTCACCCACACCCCGCCCCCCGATCTCGTGCGCCGCGCGGCGGCAGCCACCGGGGCGCGCACCGGAACCGTCCTCACCGTGTCGACGGTCACCGGCACCGCCGGCCGGGCGGACGCCCTGCGTGTCCGGCACCCCGAGGCCCTCGCCGAGGCGATGGAGGGGTTCGGTGTGGCGGAGGCGGCCGGTGCCCATGGCGTTCCCGTCCTCGAACTGCGCGCGGTCTCCAACGCGGTGGGTCCGCGCGACCGTTCGGCGTGGCGCATCAAGGACGCGTTGGAGTCGCTGACGGCCGGGTTCGGGAAGCTCGCCCCCGTTCTGGAGAGTTGGGAACCGTATGACCACTGAGCCGATCTCCGAGCCGACCGCTGAAGAGCCGCTGCGGATCGCCTACTCCCCCTGCCCGAACGACACGTTCGTCTTCGACGCCCTCGCGCACGACCGTATCGCGGGCGCCCCCGCGCTGGACGTCACGTTCGCGGACATCGACATCACCAACGGCATGGCCCAGCGGGGCGAGTACGACGCTCTGAAGGTGTCGTACGCCGTCCTCCCGTACGTACTTGAGGACTACGCCCTCCTGCCCTGCGGCGGGGCGCTGGGGCGCGGCTGTGGGCCTCTGGTCCTCACGAGGGAGGCCGGGGTCTCCCTCGAAGGTCGTACGGTGGCGGTGCCGAGCGAGAAGTCGACGGCGTACATGCTGTTCCGGCTGTGGGCGGCGGACACGGTGCCCGGCGGGGTCGGGGACATCGTCGTGCTGCCGTTCCACGAGATCATGCCCGCCGTACGGGACGGGAAGGTCGACGCGGGGCTCGTCATCCACGAGGCGCGGTTCACGTACCAGAACTACGGGTTGCACAAGCTCGCGGACATGGGTGAGCACTGGGAGGGGACGACCGGCCTGCCGATCCCGCTGGGCGCGATCATCGCGAAGCGCTCCCTGGGCGCCGACCGGCTGGAACTGCTGGCGGAGTCGATCAGGGCGTCCGTGCGCGCCGCGTGGGACGACCCCGGGATGTCCCGGCCGTACGTCATGGAGCACGCGCAGGAGATGGATCCCGGTGTCGCCGACCAGCACATCGGGCTGTACGTCAACGAGTTCACGGCGGATCTCGGCGAGGCGGGTTACGCGGCCGTGCGCGGGCTGCTCACGCGGGCGGCGGCGGAGGGGCTGGTACCGGCGCTGGCGCCGGACGCGCTGCGGTTCCCCTGAGGTCTGGAGAGGGACCCCTCTCGGGGGTACCTGGGAGTTACGGGGGCTCTCAGGGCCACCCCCGTAACTCCGGAGTCGTACGGGCGATTTCCCGTACGACCCGAAACCCCGCAACCCGTAGACCTACACGTCGAGCTGGTCGGCGACCGCCCTCAGCAATCCGGCGATCTTCGCTCCGGAAGCCTTGTCCGGATAGCGGCCCTTCTCCAGCATGGGCGTGATGTTTTCCAGGACCGTGGTCAGATCCTGGACGATAGAGGCGAGTTCGTCCGGCTTCCGGCGCTGGGCCGCGGCGACCGAAGGAGTGGGGTCGAGGAGAACCACCGAAAGGGCCTGATCGCCACGCTGACCGGCGACGACTCCGAACTCCACGCGCTGGCCCGGCTTGAGTGTCTCGACTCCGTCGGGGAGAACCGAGGAATGAACGAAGACGTCACCGCCGTCGTCGCGGGAGAGAAAGCCGAAGCCCTTCTCGCTGTTGAACCACTTGACCTTGCCGGTAGGCACGTCTGTTCCTCGTCCTCGTACTCGTCGGAAAACTGCTTCTGTCGTAAAACCGCTTCTGAAAACCGGCCGTGGAACCTGGCGCCTCGGCGCCTTGGCACCGCGCGAACGGCTCCGGATAGCAGTACAGCGGGTCGACCATGACCCGCCGGTACCAAGGCTAATGGTCTGTGCGCGGGTGACAAGACGTCCCCCGGTTGTTCCTTCGGGCTGGGAACTACCCTGGTCCGGTGCGCGACAAAACCCAAACGAATTCCGCCGCTCCCGGTGACCGACTGATCCGCGCCGGTGCGATCGTGTTCTTCGCCGGTACGGCGGCCACTCTCGTCACCGTGACCCCGCTGTTCCTCGGTACGACGCCTTTTCCTACGTACATGTTCGGATTGAGCATGCTCATGGGCGTCGGCTTCCTCATCTCGGGCGCCGGTGTACTGCGTTCGATCGCCGCCGGGCGGCGTCAGGCGAGGGATGGATCTGCGGCTTCCGGGGCATCCGCGAGATAGGCCGAAAGCCAACCCGGGAACGCGAGAAGATCATCCAGCACCACATCCGCACCGGCTGTGCGCAATTCCTCCGCACCGCACGGTCCGGTGGTGACCCCTACGGAGAGCGCTCCGGCGGCCCGCGCGCCCCTGACGTCCCCTACGTGGTCCCCGACATAGATGTGGGCGCCGTATTCCCGCAGCGCCTCCGCCTTCTGCTCGGCCCACAGATCCCCTACTACGACGTCGGGGTTCAGCCCCAGGTGCTCCATGTGCAGCTTCGCGTTGGGCTCGTGCTTCGCGGTGACGACGACGGCCCGGCCGCCCGCCGCGTGGACGGCGGCGATCGCCTCGGCGGCGCCGGGCAGCGCGAGCGTCCCGCTGACGGCGTACTCGGGGTACAACCGGCGGTAGAGCGCGGCCATTTCGACGACCTTCTCGGCCGGGAACCAGTTGGCCATCTCCTCCTCCACCGGCGGTCCGAGCCGGCTGACCACGAGGTCGGCGTCTATGTACGCGCCGGTCCGCTCGGCGAGGGTCTGGTAGCACGCGCGGATTCCGGGGCGGGAGTCGATGAGGGTCATGTCGAGGTCGAAGCCGACGACAGGCAGCGCGAGAGAGGTCATATCGCCCAGTGTCCCAGTCGGCGGTATGACGGGGATTTCCCCTAGTTGTTCCGCTGTGAGCGCCAGACCAGATACAACGCCGCCGTGACAGCCGCGCCCCGTACGACCCACGGCCAGGTCTCGGCGATCGCGTCGTTCATGTGCCCGGCGACGACGGGCTCACCCCAGCGGCCCTCACTGCGCCCCCACAGCCACACCAGCCCCGCCGACACCGCGCCGCCCGGAATCCAGAGGACGGCGAACTTCTTCTCCCGGTCCGTCAGCCGCCTGGACAGGTAGGCGATGAGCAGACCGGCGCCCAGCGGAAGGAGGCTGCCCAGGACCGCGCCCGCGACGAGCGAGGCGGCGGCGAGCAGGAGCAGGGGGTTGCTCCACTTGCCGGAAGGCAGGGGGACGAGGCGTCGGCGCCGACGAGGCTGCGCGCCACCGGCCTCCCCGGCGCCCTCCGCCTGTTCGCCCGCCGGGGGCGGCGGGGTGTCGGCCGGGGGCTCCTTGCCGTCCTTCTCCTTCGGCCGCGCGGCCCCTGCACGTGGGGACTCCAGGAGTTCGGGGATCTCCACACCGCCGACGAAACCGGGGACAGCGTCGGGGTCGCTCTCCAGGCCTACGGGTCCCTTGAGCCACCAGTCGGGCAGGGGCTCGCCCGAGGTACGGGGGCCGGGGAAGGGCAGGGGGTCGTCAGGGTCAGGGCCGGGGCGTCCGGCGGTCGCGCCGGGGACGACGGGCGCGCGGGGTGCCGTAGGGGTGGGGGGTCCGGCGGGGGACCAAGGTTGTACGGGTACCCCCGTCAGGGGCACCTCGGGCGCACCCGGCGCACCCTCCACCTGATCGCCCGGCTCTCCCAGGGCCTGGCCGACACCCCCGGCCTGCTCGCCCTCCAGTGCACCGAGGCCCCCATGGTGCTCTGCCCGGCCCTGCCGCCCGG
>NZ_JBTYMC010000055.1:0-30877 GCF_054880855.1 Streptomyces sp. S6
GGCGGGCGAGGACGCGCCCGCGCCGGCCCCGCGGGCGCCCCCGGCTGTCGCGAGGGCGGCCAGTGCGCGGCGGCCGGTTGAAGAGGAGAGGGCGTTCTCGTGCTGAGGCATCTCACTGCCACCTTTTCAGTGCGAAGAGTAATCAGATCGACGCAGAGGGTAGTTGAAGTACGCCGCGCGCATCAAAGGTGACCCGCGAAGGTGTGACGCGCGCTTCAAAGGCCCCCCGCGGACTCGTCCGGATCGCCCCGCATGCCGCACACTGGTGACCCGTGAGTTCCCATCCCGTCCCCACGCGCGTCGTACTGCTGTGCGGCCCCTCCGGCTCCGGCAAGTCCCTCCTCGCGGCCCGCTCCGGCCTCCCGGTGCTGCGGCTCGACGACTTCTACAAGGAGGGCGACGACCCGACGCTGCCGCAGGTGGCGGGGAGCTCCGACATCGACTGGGACCACCCCGAGTCCTGGGACACCGAGGCCGCCGTCGCCGCGATCACCGACCTGTGCCGGGACGGCCGTACGGACATCCCCGTGTACGACATCGCGCTGAGCGCCCGCACCGGCAGCGAGACCGTCGACTTCGACCGCACGCCCGTCTTCATCGCGGAGGGCATCTTCGCCGCCGAGATCGTCGAGCGGTGCCGCGAGGAGGGCGTTCTCGCGGACGCGCTGTGCCTGAGCCGGGGCCCGGTGAAAACGTTCCGCAGGCGTTTTCTGCGGGACCTCAAGGAGGGCCGCAAGTCCGTGGCCTTCCTGCTGCGCCGAGGCTGGCGCCTGATGCGCGCCGAACGGGCCATCATCGCCCGCCAGACCTCCCTCGGCGCCCACGCCTGCGACCGCGACGAAGCACTGGGCCGCCTCGCTGACGCCGCCGCAGGACGCCGGATCCGGACGACGACGGCGGCTACGGCGCCGTAGCCGGCCCTCGGCCCTCGGCCCTCGGCCCTCGGCAGCAACCGCTCGCAGAAAACGGAAGCGGGGCTGGACGGACCCCCCGGCCCTCCAGCCCCCCTCCCTTTTCCCCCGCCCCCCGTCCCCCGTAAGTACTCCAGGGATACCCACCCCCATGGATATCCCCGGTGTCTCCCCCGTGTGCGGTACCGCTCCACGCGACGCTCCCCCGAACGCCGTCCCCCGTAGTCCCCCCGGTACCGCCACCCCCCGCGTTCCCCCGCTGCCCCAATCACCGCCCCCCAGCGGTGTTCAGGGCCACCCTCAGGCGACAAGCTCCCCGAAGGCGTTCTCCTCGTCACGGCCGAAGCTGAGGACCTGGTCCTCGCGCAGCCGGCGGAGCGACCGCCAGATGCTGGACTTGACCGTGCCGACACTGATGTCGAGGATCTCGGCGATCTCCGGGTCGGTGCGGCCCTCGTAGTACCTGAGGACCAGCATCGTCCGCTGGAGTTCCGGCAGCCGGGACAGCGCCTGCCACAGGACCGCGCGCAGTTCGGTGCCGCGCATCGCGTCCGTGTCGCCGGGCGTCTCCGGCAGTTCCTCGGTGGGGTATTCGTTCAGCTTGCGGCGGCGCCACGCGCTGATGTGCAGGTTCGTCATGGTGCGGCGCAGGTAACCGCCTACTGCCGCTTTGTCACTGATCCGGTCCCAGGCCCGGTAGGTCGAGAACAGTGCGCTCTGGAGCAGGTCCTCGGCCTCGAACCGGTCGCCGGTCAGGTGGTACGCGGTGGCGTACAGGGAGGCGCGGCGTTCCTGCACGTAGGCGGTGAACTCCGCCTCGCTGAGGGAACGCCGCTCCCCCATGTCCTCCCTGTACGCGGCTCCCCCCGGAACCGCATCCCCCGTTTTCGCGTCAACCACCTTGATGAACGTGGTGTGTTGACGCCCGGTGTTGCGAGCGCACCCCCGCCCGCTCACAACACCGGACTTCTCCGAGCTCCACCGGACGTCGTGGAGACGCGTGGCAACTGCGCCGGTGTTCATGCTGTGCAGCGACATGTCGCGCCTCCCGTCGTGGACCTCTGGTGCTCTTGCGCCCTGCTCCAGGGCCGCTTGCCCCTGTGCCGAAAAGCTTGCCGGGGGACCTTCATGGCCGTGTCCGCCGACTGTCACAGACCTGTCACAGGGGTCCCTCACGGCGACACCACAGCGGCCCCGAAGGCGTCGGCGGTGAGCTGGTCCGTTTGGGCCTGCGCCACCCCACGTGGGACCCTGGTCGCATGGTCTACGGCATGGTCCTCGGCGACCCGCTCCCCCGCGCTTCGGCGCGGCGGTGACAGCGGGTCCCCAGCCGTTCCCCCTGCTCCTCGCCTCGTCGAAGTGCCTTCGCTCTCACGGCACTTACGACTCCCAGGAGCACCCCCATGCCCGCGCAGTACGACGACGTCGTCCCCGTGGACGACACCCTCCGCGCCGCCACCGCCCACCGCCTCACCTCGGCCGGCACGGCCCTGCTCTGGCGCGGCGACTACGTCAACGCCCGCCAGATGCTCCAGGCACTGGCCCGCCGCGTCCCCAACTCCCCGGAGAGCAGGCACAGTTCACCGGCACAAATCTTCCGACGCCAGCGCGCCGACCGCGCCCGCCGCGCTCTCCTCCTGAACCGCCTCCTCGTCGAACTCGACGCGGACCACACCCTGTCCCTGCGCCGCGCCCCCGACGTCCGCGCCGCCTGCCATGCCGCCTACGGTCCGGCGGACGGCCCTTCCCTGGTCCCGCTCCGCGAACTCCTCGGCGTGCTGGGCGCGTTCCAGTGGCAGCTCAAGGGCGTCGAGATCCCGGCCCTGGACGCCCGCGTCCACCCCACGTACGGCGTCTTCTCCCCGGTACGCGGCGAGTACGTCGACCTCGTCAACTCCGTCCCACTGCCCCGGCGTTGCCGGACCGCCTTCGACCTCGGCACCGGAACGGGCGTGCTGGCGGCGGTACTTGCCCGGCGCGGTGTCGCAAGAGTCGTCGCGACGGACGTCAACCCGCGCGCCCTCGCCTGTGCCGAGGGGAACGTGCGGCGGCTCGGGTACGGGGAGCGGGTCGTCGTCCGGGGCCCGGCGCTGTATCCCGAGGGGCGGGCCGATCTCGTCGTCTGCAATCCGCCGTGGCTGCCGGGGACGCCGAGCGCGGGGCTTGAGCTCGGGGTGTACGACGAGGACAGCGGGATGCTGCGGGAGTTCCTGGCCGGGTTGTGCAATCGGTTGCTGCCGGGTGGGGAGGGGTGGCTGATCATGTCGGATCTGGCGGAGCTGCTCGGGCTGCGGACGCGGGAGGAGCTGCTCGGACTGTTCCGTGCGGGCGGGCTGAGCGTCGTCCGGAGGTATGACGTGAAGCCCCGGCACCGGCGGGCGCGGGACCGGAGCGACCCGCTGCACGCCGTGCGCGGCGCGGAGGTCACCTCGCTGTGGCGGTTGGGGATCAGGGGGTAACCACTAGGGGGCGGGTGGGGGCTCGTAAAGGCGTTATAAGCCCCCACCTGTCGAACCTCACCCCCTGTATGGGCCAGAATGAGCCCGTGCCTTCCCTGTTGCTGATCGAGGACGACGACGCCATCCGTACGGCCCTGGAGCTCTCACTGACGCGCCAGGGGCACCGCGTGGCGACCGCTGCGAGCGGAGAGGACGGTCTGAAACTGCTGCGTGAGCAGCGACCGGATCTGATCGTGCTGGACGTCATGCTGCCCGGCATCGACGGATTCGAGGTGTGCCGGCGCATCCGGCGCACGGACCAGCTGCCGATCATCCTGCTGACCGCGCGCAACGACGACATCGACGTCGTCGTGGGCCTGGAGTCGGGGGCGGACGACTATGTCGTCAAGCCCGTCCAGGGGCGGGTGCTCGACGCCCGGATCCGGGCCGTGCTGCGGCGCGGCGAGCGGGAGTCGAGCGACTCCGCGACCTTCGGCAGCCTGGTCATCGACCGTTCGGCGATGACCGTGACGAAGAACGGCCAGGACCTCCAGCTGACCCCGACCGAGCTGCGGCTGCTCCTTGAGCTGAGCCGCCGGCCGGGACAGGCGCTGTCGCGGCAGCAGTTGCTGCGGCTCGTCTGGGAGCACGACTACCTCGGTGACTCGCGGCTGGTGGACGCCTGTGTCCAGCGGCTGCGCGCCAAGATCGAGGACGTGCCGTCGTCGCCCACGCTGATCCGTACCGTCCGGGGTGTCGGCTACCGCCTGGACGCGCCTCAGTGACCCAGGCCGCACGGGCTGCGCGCGGCTGGTCCGCGTTTCGCAAGCGTTTTCTGTCCCGGGTGCGTTTCACGAGCCTCCGGCTGCGCCTGGTCCTCGTCTTCGGCGCGGTCGCGCTCGCGACGGCCGTCTCCGCGTCGGGCATCGCCTACTGGCTGAACCGTGAGGCGGTGCTGACGCGCGCGCAGGACGCGGTGCTGAAGGACTTCCGCACGGAGATGCAGAACCGCGCGGGCACCCTGCCCGAGCGTCCTTCGCAGGGCGAACTCCAGCGCACGGCCGCGCAGATGGCCAACAGCTCCCAGCGTTTCAGCGTGTTGCTGGTCGCCACCGACGACGGCGGGCGGACGGTGTACGGCAACTCCGGTGGCCTGAGCGGCTTTTCGCTGGACGACGTGCCTCAGGCGCTGCGCCGCGCGGTGGCCGAGGAGCAGTCGGTGTCGGGGGCCAACCGGTCGCCGTACCACCTCTTCTGGCAGCGCGTCGTCGACCACGGCACGCCGTATCTGGTGGCCGGGACGAAGGTCGACGGGGGCGGGCCGACCGGGTACATGCGCAAGTCGCTCGAACCGGAGGCCAAAGACCTCAACTCCCTTGCCTGGTCGCTGGGGATCGCCACCGGGCTGGCCCTGATCGGGGCGGCGCTGATCGCGCAGGCCGCCTCGACGACCGTGCTGAAACCCGTGCACCGCCTGGGAGTTGCCGCCCGGCGGCTCGGCGAGGGCAAGCTCGACACCCGGCTCCAGGTCTCCGGGACCGATGAACTCGCCGATCTCTCCCGGACGTTCAACCTGGCCGCCGAGGCGCTGGAGAAGCGGGTCGCCGACATGGCCGCGCGCGACGAGGCGTCACGCCGGTTCGTCGCCGACATGAGTCACGAGCTGCGGACGCCGCTCACCGCGCTCACGGCTGTAACTGAGGTCCTGGAAGAGGAACTTGAGGCCGAGACCGGCAGCATGGACCCGATGATCGAGCCCGCCGTCCGGCTCGTGGTGAGCGAGACGCGGCGGCTGAACAACCTCGTCGAGAACCTGATGGAGGTCACCCGCTTCGACGCGGGCACGGCCCGGCTGGTCCTCGACGACGTCGACGTCGCCGACCAGATCACCGCCTGCATCGACGCGCGGGCCTGGCTCGACGCGGTCGAACTCGACGCGGAGCGCGGGATCCACGCGCGGCTCGACCCGCGCCGGCTCGACGTCATCCTCGCGAACCTGATCGGCAACGCCCTCAAGCACGGCGGGTCGCCGGTGCGGGTGGCGGTGCGGGCGGGTGACGACGAGGTCGTCATCGCGGTGCGCGACCACGGGCCCGGTATCCCCGAGGAGGTGCTGCCGCACGTCTTCGACCGGTTCTACAAGGCCAGTTCGTCCAGGCCGCGTTCGGACGGCAGCGGCCTCGGGCTGTCCATCGCGCTGGAGAACGCGCACATCCACGGCGGTGCGATCGAGGCCGCCAACTCCCCTGAAGGCGGTGCGGTGTTCACGCTGCGGCTGCCTCGGGACAGCTCTGACACGGTGGAGCGTGAGGACGGGGGTGCGGCGTCGTGAGCGTCACGGGAAACGGGCGTAGGCGGCTGCCGTGCGTCGCCGCGCTGGGGCTGCTGCTCGCCGGGTGCGGGATCCGGGCGACCGAGGTGCCGACCGACTTCGGGGCGGCGCCGTCCCGGGTGCGGTGTTCGCTCCCCGAATCCGGTACGACGGCCGCCCAGTTGTCGGGCGGGGTGCCTGTGCGGGTGTTCCTGCTGTGCGGGGCGTCGCTCGTCGCCGTCGACCGGTCGGTTCCGGTGCCGGAGGGTTCGGCCGGCGCGAAACGCCGGGTACTCGTCGCGCAGGGGCTGCTGAACCAGTTGGGGGACAGCCCGTCGGCCGAGGAGAAGCAGGCCGGGTACACGACCGACGTGCGCGCCGGGGTACGGGTCCTCCCGCCCCTGACCAACACCGACCCGGACGACGCGCTGCGCCTCAGCGTCGCGCCGGAGGCCCTCTCCTCCTACGCCCTCGCCCAGGTCGTCTGCACCCTCTCCGACTCCGCCGCCTCCGACGGCAACGGCTCCGTCGTCCTCGGGGGCACCGTGCGCGGGGAGTTGAAGCGGTACGAGTGCACGGACAAGGTGAAGCAGCGGCCGGGGGCCGAGGTGCCGCCGTCGTCGAGCATCACGAAGTGAGCAAGCGGTCGCGGCGACACCCCTGAGGCGAAGACGCCTCCGGACCGCTGCTCGGCACGGGTTGTGGAAGCGGTCACGGAGACGTCTGCGGGGGCTCCGCTTCGCACGAGTTGTGGAAGCGGTTGCCGCAACACCTCCGGAACCTCCACCGCAGGCGGGTTGTGGGAACGGTTACAGAGACGCTCCCGGGCCTCCGCCTCTCGCGAGTTGTGGAAGCGGTTGCCGCAACACCTCCGGCGCCTCCACCGCAGGCGAGTTGTGGAAGCGGTTGCCGCGACGCTTCCGGAACGGCCGCTGCCGCGAGTTGTGGACGCGGTTGCCGTGACGCGTCGACACGCCCTCCTCCCTGCCGCGTTGTGAAAGCCCTCGCGGCAACAGCGCCCCTCCCCCGCCCCGGCCCCCGCCGTTCCGGTTCCGCGTGTGCGGGTGTGGTGAAGACCTCATCCGCTCCGGAGGGCCGTCGCCGGAACCAATCGCGGCGGGGGGTGCGTCTTGGGGATCGTGCAGCGTCAAGGTCTTGTCGGCGGCAGCGCCGAGATCCGACTCCGTGTGGCGGGGGGTGTCCTCCTCGTCGCACACCTCGCGTTCGTCGCCTGGCACTCGCTGCGCCCGCTGGACGTCCCCTGGGTGGTGCCGGCCAACCTGCACCCGTTCCACGGCATCCGCGCCGACCTGGAGCTGGGCTGGCCCGAGGCCGCCCGTCGGATCGGCCGCGGCCTCGCGCTGCCGGCCCCGCTCGGCTTCCTGCTCCCCCTGGTCCACGGCCGCCTGAACGTCTCCCCGTTCGGCTCCCTGGTGCGGACGGCCGCCGCCGGGGCGCTGCTGACGCTGACGGTGGAGCTGCTCCAGACCGGCATCCCGGGCCAGGTCGTGGACGTCGACTCGATCATCCTGGGGACCCTCGGGGTCGCCCTCGCTCACGCCCTGGTCGTACCCACGGGGCGGGCCTGGCTGCGGCGGCGTACGACGCGGCGACGACGGACCACCGAGACCGCCGTCCGCCAGGAGGAGCCGTCTCAGGGTCGGACCCCGACGATTCCCAGGGTCGGAGTAGCTCCGTAGAGGGACGCTTCGCCCGCTTCGTCCTCGTAGCGTTGAGGTCAGTGAGGGGCGGCCGGAAAAGGCCGCAGACCTCGACCGACGCTCGTGAAGGAGCCCCAGATGTCCCGCCTCGCCCGCCCCACCGAAGGCCGCATGATCGGCGGCGTCTGCGCCGCGCTGGCCCGCCGCTTCGGCATGTCGGCCACGACGATGCGCGTGATATTCCTGCTGTCCTGCCTCCTGCCGGGTCCCCAGTTCCTCCTCTACATCGCGCTGTGGATCCTCTTCCCGTCCGAGGAGAAGGCCCGCACGGCCTGGTGACCGCCACACTCCGCCCACCGCCGCGCCGCGCGGTCGAAGGGGTCCCCGAAAGCCTCATAGAGTCATCCGGGTGACTCTCGACGAAGCACCAGAACCGACGCCCGACGCCGAACTCCCCATGCTGACGGCCGCGCAGGCCGCCCGCCTGCGCTCGCTCGCCGCCCCGCACTTCCAGGAGGGCCGCCAGTACTCCCTGTACGACCTGGCACGGCGCTGCGCCCGGTCCGTCGAGGAGGAGTGGCCCGCGCTGGTGGACGCCCACTTCGGGCGCCTCGCCGAGGCGAGCCAGGGCGGCGAGAGCGCCGAGGAGCTGCTGCGGGACGCGCACATCCGGCTGCTGCCCGTCGATTCGATCGGCCCGGAGATCGCCGCCGACCTGACGTACACCCGCGTCGTCGCCGACGGCCTCCTCTTCGCGTACGCCCTCGACGGCCCGACGAGCGTCCGCGTCCTCACCGACGGCGACGTGGAGCGGGCCGGCCCGGACGCGCTGGGCAGGTCGGGGTACGAGAATTTGATGCGGGTCCCCGTCGAGCACGACGTGGTGGAGGTCGGCGAGCAGGCCACGGTGCACAGCCTGTACGGCGACTCCCCGTTCGTCGCGAGCAAGGCGCTGTACCTGGGCGAGGTCGCCCGCCGGGTCACCGGCGAGCCCCTGCCGGAGCACGGCGCGCTGTTCGCGGTGCCGACCCGGGACAACCTCGTCTACCACCCGATCGCGGACGGCACGGTCGTGGACGCCCTCAACGCGCTCGCGCAGTACGCGCTGGGGGCGTACCAGCAGGGTGAGGGACAGCTGTCGCCGCGCGTGTACTGGTGGTACCGGGGCAAGGTGACGGCCCTGACGGTCATCGACGAGAAGAGCCGCGGCTTCTCGCTCCAGCCGCCGCCCGAGCTGCTCGCGGCGATGAAGGGCCTGGTCCGGCTGGACGGCGCGGGCCGGCTGCGCACCGCGCTCACCGCGCAGGCGCCGGACCTCGGTGAGCTGACGCGGGAGACGGCAGGGCTGCTCCAGCGGCTCGGCACGGAACCGGCGCTGCTGGCCGACGCGTTCGCGGCGTCCGTCACGCTGGCGCACGCCCGCTGCACCGTGGACCCGAGGGCGGCCGACGTCGACACGTGGGACCCCTGGTCGATCGCCGTGCAGCTCGGGACGGCGCTGTTCACGGGCGCGCAGCCCCGGGAGTTCCTGTTCGGCGAGGAGCTGACGGTACGGCTGCCCGCGTTCCCGGCGGCCCCGCCGGCCGACGCCCGCGCCTGGCTCGACGCGCTGTACCTCGCGGTGGTGTGCCGGGAGTGGGGGAGGGTGGCGCGGCTGGTGGAGGTGCCGCTGGAGCGGCTGCGCGAGGACGCCTCGGTGGACGAGTACGTGCTGTGCTGGATCGACACCCTGCGGACGTATTTCTCGCGGGGGTCCATGGACGACATCGTCGCCAAGCTCATCGCGACGATGGAGGCCGCGCACCCCGAGGCGGTCGCCTACACGCCGACCGGGTTCTCGGACGGCGTCGACTACCAGCCCGCCGCGCTGTTCCACCGGATGATCGCGAACGACGACGAGGCTTTCACGGCGACCCTGAAGGACGCGCTGGAGCGGCACGCCGCGTACTGGGGCGACTCCCCCGCCCCGCGCGCCCAGGTCTCCCTCGGCCTCCTGGCCCTGGCGAGCCTCGCCGCGTCCCAGGAGTTCCCGGTACCGGAGAACGAGCGCCTGCTGCCGCTGTACCTGCTGAACGGGAAGCGGATCGAGGTCATTCCGGCGCCGTGAGGGCGCACCCGTAGGACCCGTAGGACCCACGACGCCGGGGCGCCCCCGAGTACCCGTAGTACTCGGGAGGCGCCCCGGCGTCACAGCAGCAGGTGAGCCGGGTCAGCCCAGCGGAATCCCGTTGAGCGGCAGGCCGTGGGTGGGGAGCTGGCCGACCGGCAGACCGCCGAGGAGACCGGCGACGGGCTTGGTGGGGCCGTCGGCAAGAGCGCTCTGGGCGATCGGGGCGACGGTGTTGAGGCTCGTCGCGAGGGCGGGCTGGGCCTGCTGGGCGGCCTGCCCGGCACCCGGCAGCGCCTGGGTGACACCGTTGAGGGACTGGGTGGCGTCCGGCAGGGCCGGGGCGGCGCTGGCGGCACCCGCACCGACTGCGGCGATGGCGGCACCGAGGGCGGCGACACCGAGGGTCTTGGCAGCAGACTGCTTCATGGGAATTGCGTCCTCGAACTCGAATGGGACAACGGGGAATGTACGGGGAAACGAGCGGTCCCCGACCGTAAACACGCGAGGGCACCCACCGCAAACATCGAAATGCGGACGGATGGTGAACACCCGTCCGCACCCCACGAGCCCGAAGCCTCTGCTAACAGCCCTACTCGCCCGAAGAACCGCTGGTAGAAGCGGCCTGCTGGAACAGCCATTCGGATTTCAGCTCGGCGTAACCAGGCTTGACGACGTCATTGATCATCGCGAGTCGTTCATCGAAAGGAATGAACGCGGATTTCATAGCATTGACAGAGAACCACTGCATGTCGTCGAGCGAATAACCGAACGCCTCGACCAGGTGCTCGAATTCCCGGCTCATGCTCGTCCCGGACATCAGACGATTGTCGGTGTTGACGGTCGCCCGGAAATGCAGCCGCCGCAGCAGCCCGATCGGGTGCTCGGCGTAGGAGGCGGCGGCCCCGGTCTGGAGGTTGGAGCTGGGGCACATCTCCAGCGGCACCCGCTTGTCGCGGACGTACGCGGCGAGCCGCCCGAGCCGCACGCTCCCGTCGTCCGCGACCTCGATGTCGTCGATGATCCGCACCCCGTGCCCGAGCCTGTCGGCCCCGCACCACTGGAGCGCCTGCCAGATCGACGGCAGCCCGAACGCCTCGCCCGCGTGGATCGTGAAGTGGTTGTTCTCCCGCTTCAGGTACTCGAAGGCGTCGAGGTGCCGGGTCGGCGGGTGCCCCGCCTCGGCGCCGGCGATATCGAAGCCGACGACGCCCAAGTCGCGGTAGCGGTTGGCGAGTTCGGCGATCTCCAGGGCGCGGGCGGCGTGCCGCATCGCGGTCAGGAGGGCGCCGACGCGGATGCGGTGCCCGTTCGCGCGGGCCCGGCGCTCCCCCTCGCGGAAACCTTCGGTGACCGCTTCCACAACCTCTTCGAGGGAGAGTCCGCCGTCGAGGTGCTGCTCGGGCGCGTACCGCACCTCCGCGTAGACGACGCCGTCCTCGGCGAGGTCCTCGGCGCACTCGGCGGCGACCCTGACCAGCGCGTCGCGTGTCTGCATGACGCCGACGGTGTGCGAGAAGGTCTCCAGGTACCGCTCCAGGGACCCGGAGTCGGCGGCCTCCCGGAACCAGAGGCCGAGTTTGCCGGGGTCGCTCTCAGGTAGCCCCGAGTACCCGTACTCCCGGGCCAGGTCGACGATCGTGCCGGGGCGCAGCCCGCCGTCGAGATGGTCGTGCAGCAGAACCTTGGGCGCCCGGCGGATCTGGTCCGCGGTCGGGGTGACGCCCCCTGGGATGCTCTGGCTCGTCATCCGCGCACCGTAACGCCTACGCGCGTAGGCGGCGCGGCCCGGCTCACCGTCGATACGCAACGGTGACCGCACCGACGGGTGGAGTACACCGGCGCTTCTGACACTGTTCTGCCATGGCACAGCATGTGACGCCGCTCCGAACCCCCCACCTCGGCAAGGCGGTCGGACCCGAACCGGCCTCCGTCAGCGGAGCGGTCCTGCTCCTCCCCGCGGGTGAGGAGCTCTCCGAGCGCAGACCTTCCCCCATGTGGGCGACGTCCTCCGTACGCGCCCTCGGGCGCCGGCTCGCCCGCGCGGGCCGGGCCGAGGGGCTCGTCGTCCACGCCGTCCACTACCGCTATCGCGGGTGGAACGGCGCGGAGGCGCATCTCGCGGGAGACGCGCGGTGGGGTACGGACGAGATCGTCCGGCGGTACGGCGACGTCCCCGTCTGCCTCGCCGGGGTCGGGATGGGCGGGCGGGCCGCGCTGCGCTCCGCCGGGCACGACGCCGTCAACTCCGTTCTGGCGCTTGCCCCTTGGCTGCCGGAGGAGGATGTCGCGGCGGAGCCGGAGCCGGTTCGGCAGCTCGCGGGGAAGCGGGTGTTGATCGTCCACGGCACCAACGACGACCGTACGGACCCGGAGTTGTCCTTCCGGCTCGCCGGCCGGGCGAAGAAGGCGAACCGGGACGTGTGCCGGTTCGAAGTGCACTCCGACGGGCACGGGTTGCACCAGTACCGGGACGAAGTGCAGGCGCTCGCCGAGGACTTCGTGATGGGCACGCTGTTCGGGAAGGACTTCGCGAGACCGCTGGAGGACGCGCTCGCCGCGCCGCCGCCGCTGGGGTTGAGGATGCCGTTGGCTGTGGGGTTCGGGGCGTCGTTGCGGAAGTGAGTCAGGTGAGGAGACTGCCCCTTCTCGACAGCAAGAACTTCTTGAACGCCGCCACCGGCGGGGTGTCGGGGTGCCCGTCCAGCCACGCCACCCCGATCTCCCGCACCGCCCTCGGTGACGTCACCGTCAACTCCGCCACCCCCGGCCTCGGCACCGCCGGGGGCGGCAACAGGGCTACCCCCAGTCCCGCCGCCACCAGCCCCCTGAGGGTCTCCGCCTCCTCCCCCTCGAACGCGATCCTCGGCCGGAACCCCGCCTGCTGGCACAGGTCGTCGGTGATCCGGCGCAGCCCGTACCCCGGTTCGAGGGTCACGAACGTCTCCTCGGCGGCCTCGGAGAGCCGGATGCGACGGCGCCCGGCGAGGCGGTGGTCGGCGGGGACGACCAGCCGGAGTTTCTGCTCGTCGAGGCGCCGCGCCACGAGGTCGGGCGCGTCCGGCACCGGGGAGGTCAGGCAGAGGTCCAACTCCCCTGCGCGCAGGCGCTCGATCATCGCCTCGCCGTAGTTCTGGACGAGGCTGAACCGGACCCGGGGATGGTCCGCGCGGAAGGCGTGGATGAGGGCGGGGACGGTCTCCGCGCCCATCGTGTGGAGGAACCCGAACGCGACCTTGCCGGTGGCGGCGTCGGCGTCGGCGCGGACCTCGTCGGCGGCGCGCTGGATCTCGGCGAGGGCCCGCTCCACGGACGTCAGGAAGGTCCGCCCGGCGGGGGTGAGGGAGACCGTGCGCCCTCTGCGGGCGAAGAGGTCGACCCCGAGGTCCCGTTCCAGGCGGACCATGGCCCGCGAGAGGGTCGACTGGGGTACCTGTAGCTCCTCGGCGGCACGGGTCACATGCTCCGTGCGAGCCACTCCGGCGAAGTACGCGAGCCGGGGGGCCAGCGTCGTCGTCATGTCTTCCGTGTCACTGGACGGTGACAGACGCGCCCCTGACCTCTGCTGATGCACCATGGGAACGATTATGACGAGTCCGTGCATTGGACGCATGAACCCGTAGTACCTACGGTCGAGACATGCCTTCCGCAAGTACCGAGGCGCCCGCCACCACGGGCGCCCGCGCAGCTGTCCCCACCTCCGACTCACGTATGACGCCCGGCGGTCCCGGCTACCGCCGGATGAGCCTCGCCCTGTTCCTCGCGGGCGTCGCGACCTTCGCGCTGCTGTACTCCACGCAGGCTCTTCTCCCGTTGATCTCGGGCGAGTTCGGGGTCGCGGCGAGCGACGCGAGCTGGACGGTGGCGGCGGCGACCGGCGGTCTCGCCCTGTTCGTCCTGCCGATGAGCGCGCTCTCGGAGCGGTTCGGGCGGCGGACGGTCATGACGGCGTCGCTGGCCGTCGCGGTGACCGTCGGGCTGCTGGTCCCGTTCGCGCCGTCGCTGGGGGCGCTGGTGGTACTACGGGGTGTACAGGGTGCGGCCCTTGCGGGTCTGCCCGCGTCCGCGACCGCGTACCTCGCGGAGGAGGTCCGGCCGAAGGCGCTCGTCACGGCGATCGGGCTGTTCGTCGCCGGGAACAGCGTCGGCGGGATGAGCGGGCGCGTCATCACCGGGTGGGTCGCGCAGGAGTGGGGCTGGCGGGTCGCCGTCGGGGTGATCGGGGGGCTCGCGGTGGTGTGCGCGGTCGCGTTCCGCGCGCTGCTGCCCGCTCCGCGCCACTTCACGCCGGGGTCGCTGCGGCCTCGGGTGCTGCTGAGCACCGTCCGCACGCATCTCGCGAACCCGCTGCTGCGGCGGCTGTACGCGATCGGCGCGCTGTTCATGACGGTCTTCGGTGGCGTGTACACGGTCATCGGCTACCGGCTGACCGAGGGCCCGTTCTCCCTCCCGCAGGGCATCGTGGGGTCGATCTTCCTGGTGTACCTCGTGGGGACGGTGTCGGCGTCGACCGCCGGGCGGCTGGTCGGCCGGGTCGGGCGCCGGGGCGCGCTGTACCTCGCGGGCGGGACGACGACGGCGGGGCTGCTGCTGTCGCTCGCCGGGTCGCTGCCCGTCGTCCTGCTCGGGCTGGTCCTGATCACCGCCGGGTTCTTCGCGGGGCACGCGGTGGCGTCGTCGGCGGTGAGCAGGACGGCGACGAGCGGGCGGGCGCAGGCGTCGGCGCTGTACCAGTCGGCGTACTACATCGGCTCCAGCGCGGGTTCGACCGTCGGGGCCGTCGCCTTCCATGCCGGCGGGTGGGCCGGGACCGTCGCGGTGGGGTTGTTCGCGGTGGCCGGGGTCGTGTCGATCACGGTGCTGGGGACGCGGGCGGCGCGGCGGGAAGTGCTGGCGACGGCGTAGGGGTGAGGCGGCCGGGGCCGGTGTTGTCATGGCCGCCCCTCGCCGCCTCTTGTCTCGCTGACCTGCGGATCTGTCAAGTCCAGGGGTGATTGTCAGTGGGGTGCGGTAGCTTCCGAGGTGGTGGGACGCGACAGCGCGTGACACGGAAGCCACAGGGGTGGGTGGACAAGGATGAGTGACGGTACGACGGCGGTGGCCGACCTCGACATGAGGCTGGAGAAGCACCGGGTCGAGCTGACCGGGTACTGCTACCGGATGCTGGGCTCGACGTTCGAGGCGGAGGACGCCGTCCAGGACACGCTGGTGCGGGCCTGGCGGAGTTACGAGAAGTTCGAGGGGCGCGCGAGCCTCAGGTCGTGGCTGTACCGCATCGCCACGAACGTCTGCCTGGACATGCTGAACGCGGGGAACAAGCGGGCCCGCCCGATCGACCTCAGCGAGGCGACGCCCCTCGCGCAGGCCGCGCTCTCCCCCCGCCCCGAGAACACCTGGCTGGAGCCGATCCCGGACGCCCGCGCCCTGCCCACCGTCGAGGACCCGGCGGAGGCTGCCGTGGCCAAGGAGTCCATCCGGCTGGCGTTCATGGCGGCGCTCCAGCAGTTGCCGCCGAAGCAGCGGGCCGTCCTCATCCTGCGTGAGGTCCTGGCGTGGAAGGCCAGCGAGGTCGCCGAGCTGCTCGACACGTCCGTCGCGTCGGTGAACAGCGCCCTCCAGCGGGCCCGCGCGACGCTCGCGGAGCAGCCCGAGGACCGGGGCGCCTCGGCGGACGTCTTCAACTCCCTCGACGAGGAGCAGAAGAAACTCCTGGAGCGTTACGTCGCCGCCTTCGAGGGCTACGACATGACGGCCCTCACGGCGCTGCTCCACGAAGACGCGATCATGACGATGCCGCCGTTCGACCTGTGGCTCACCGGCCACGCGGACATCACCGGCTTCATGACGACGCTCGGCAGCGGCTGCGAGAACTCCCGGCTCTTCCCGGTCCAGGTCAACGGCCTCCCCGGCTTCGCCCACTACAAGCCCGACCCGGAGGCGGGCGGCTGGTCCGCCTGGTCCGTCCAGGTCCTGGAGATCTCCGACGGCCGCCTAACCGGCTTCCACTTCTACCTCGACGTCCCCCGCTGGTTCCCCCTGTTCGGCTTCCCCCTCCACCTCAAGGACGAGACCGACCAGCCCTAGCAGTGCGGTGAACGCCGGGTCGGGGGATCTCAGCCGGATCCGTCCCCCGGCCCGCTTGGCCGCGAGCTGCGTCCTCGCGACCGCCTCCACATGCGCCAGCTTCGGCGGCCCGAGTCCGGCCACGTCCACGACGACCACCTCCACTCCGGCCACCTCCATCAGCCCCCTCACCTCGTCCTGGGTGAGGGGGCCGGTCAGCTTGACTACGGGGAGTTCTTCGGGGTCCACGTGCGGTAGACCCCGCCGGGGTGCTCAACTCATCGCCGCGGGCCCATCGGGTTTCACCGGTGGCGCAGCGCCACGAACGGTGACTCACTGACGCGGCCCACTTCATTTCCGGCGAGAGGGTGCCGATTCGCGTCAGGTTTCCCTGTACTTAACCGTTCACCGGCCGACAGAGCCGAAACGCCCGCCCATCCCTGGCACGATCGCAACGCCGCGACATGCGAGGCGAGTCGGGAACGGACACCAGGAGCGGGAGCCGGGCTCCTGGGCCGAGCCGTCGCCGTCGCGCGCGGACTCCGACATAAGCTCTCATTTCCGGCTGCATACGAGCGAAACGGAATGCCTCATGGGTAAAAGGGGCACTACTGCCCTCGTGCAGACAAATGACCAGACAGCCGAATTCATCGCGCTGTCACAGGAGTTGACCGGTTTCGCCCCGGAGGCACTGCGGGGGACGGGACTCGTCGAGACCTACCTGTCCGTGGCCGCGGAGCACCTGGGCAGGGAGCGGTTAGGGCGGCTGCTGGAGGTGAGCGGGCGCCCGCCCGGGGAGTTGGACGACGACCTGCTCGACGCCGCCCGCACCCTCACCCACCTCTGGTACACGGGGAGTTGGCCCAAACCGTCGCCCTTCGTGGTGTCGCCGCGCGCCTACGCGGAGGGGCTGGCCTGGAAGGCGGCGGGGATCGCCGCGCCGGCCACGACGCCGGGTGGGTACGGGAGTTGGGCCACCGCTCCGGCGTCCGGCCCCTCCCGGGCAGGTGTCCGGTGAGCCGCTACGACGTGATCGTCGTCGGCGCCGGTATCGCGGGGTCGCTCGTGGCGAAGGAGTTGGGGCGCCGGGGGCGTCGCGTGCTGGTGCTGGAGGCCGGGGAGCGTGCCGTCGACCCCGCGCGAGCCCACCGTGAGGCCCTCGACCGGTACGCGATGGCGTCCGCGAAGGTGCCGGGCTCCGCGCACCGGCCGCACCCCGCCGTCGGCTGGCCGGAGGTCACCGACGTGACGGGGACGGACAGCGAGCCGGGGTTCCGAGCGGACGGGCATCTGCTCCAGGACGGCCGGCTCCCGTACGCCAGCGGGTATGTCAGGGCCAACGGCGGCACCGGGAACGTCTGGACCGGGCTCGCGCCGCGCATGCTGCCGGAGGACTTCGACACCGAGGCGTTCGGGTACGGCCGTCGCTGGCCGGTCGGTTATGCCGACCTGGAGTCCGACTACCGTGCGGCGGAACGGGAGTTGGGTGTGGCCGCCGACATCGACGAGCAACGCGCGCACGTCGGGCTCGACTTCCCCGAGGACTACACCTTCCCCATGCGGGCCCTGCCCTCCAGCCACCTGGACCGTCTCTTCGCGACGAGCCTCGACGGGCGGCGCGTCCAGGATCCGGTGACGCTGAGCGACGTCGAACTCCGGGTGGTCGGTACCCCGCAGGCCCGCAACAGCGTGCCGGACCCGGGTTACGACGGCGGGCGCGGGTACGTGCCGCTCGGTGCCGAGGGGCGGCCCGACCCGGACAGCCGGTGTGTCGGCAACGCGACGTGCATCCCGCACTGCCCGTCGTACGCGAAGTACACGCCGCTCAAGACGCAAGGGCAGTGGGGGAGTTCGGTCACGCTGGTGGACCGGGCCGTCGTCAGCCGGGTGCTCGTCGACGGCAACGGCCGTGCCACAGGCGTCGATTACCTCTCCTACGACGGCCGGACCACGCGGGTGCGCGCCGACGTCGTCGTCCTCGCCGCGCACGCCATCGAGAACGCGCGGCTGCTGCTCATCAACCAACTCGCCGACAGCAGCGGGCAGTTGGGGCGGAATCTGATGGATCACCCGGTGCTGCTGACCTGGGGGCTCATGCCGGAGGCGGTCGGTCCCTACCGGGGGCCCGGGTCCACCTCGGGGTTCGAGGGGTTCCGGGCCGGGCCCGAACGGCGGGACCGGGCGCCGTTCCGGATCGAGATCGGCAACTGGGGGTGGGTGTGGGCCACCGGGCCGGTGGACGGGGACGTCGCTCAACTCCTGCGCGAGAAGGGCCTGTTCGGGGCCGAGTTGCGGCGTGCCGTCGGGGACCGGGTGAGCCGTCAGTTCGCCTTGCAGTTCGAGATGGAGCAGGGTGCCGACCCCGCCAACCGGGTCACCCTCCACCCCCGCGCGCGCGACGCGCTCGGACTGCCCCTCCCCCAGGTCACCTACGACCTGTCGGACCACGTCAAAGAGGGTATGGCCGCCGCCAAGCGCGCGTCCGACCAGATCTTCGCGCTGCTCGGCGCCGAGGACCACACCGACTACGCGCCCGCGGCGGCCTGGCCGGGCCGGTTCGAACACGAGGGCCGCGTCTACGGCTATCGCGGCGCCGGGCACGCCGCCGGCACCCACATCATGGGGGACTCGCCCGGCACCTCGGTCGTCGACTCGTGGCAGCGGTGCTGGGACCATCCCGGCCTGTACGCCGTGGGCTGCGGCAGCATGCCGTCCGTCGCCACGTCCAATCCGACGCTGACCATGGCCGCGCTCGCGCTGCGCAGTGTTCGGCGCATCGAGGCCGACCTCGCCGAGCGGGACCGGCCCGCCGCCCTCACCCCAGGAGTGCCCGCATGAGCCCGCTGCCCCTGCCGCCCGTCGCCGAGCCGTTCCAACTCCCCTTCCACTACGGGGCGTTGCACAACGTCGGCGTCGACTGGCTGACCGACGCGGAACCGGTCCGCGACCTTCTGGCCGAACACCATCCCGCGCTGACCGCCGCCACCTTCGGCGGGCGGGCCCTCGTCTCCCTCAACTACCAGCTGTACTTCGCGCAGTACGCGTTCGGCGGTGGTGTCACCCAGGAGATCGAGTACAACATCGTCGCCTTCCCCACCGCCCAGGCGGACCGCGTCCCCGAACTCACCTACGCGCAGTACGCCCAGGGCTGGGACCAGACCAAACTCCTCGGCATCGCCCGCATCCACGTCGTCTGCGACAACCCGTACGCCATCACCGCCGGCCGCGAGCTGTACGCCGAGCCGAAGTTCCCGGGCTGGTTCGAGGTCGACCTGCCGTCCCTCAACGGGCCGGCGGGCGAAACCTGGACGGTCCACTGCAAGGCCGCCGAGGTGGCGGCGGGCGGCGTACTGATCCGCGAGGAGAAGCAACTCGTCTCCCTGACCGCCGAGTTGGACGGCCTGACACCGACCCCCGCCAACAACACCCCCATCACCGGCTACGGCACCGACCCCACCGGCCGTGCCCTCGCCGGTCCCATGAACGTCTACCACCCCTACCGCTGGTACGACCTGACCGACACCAACCGCATCCACCTCACCGTCCACGCCCCCGACACCGACCTCGGCCACAACATCCACCAACTCCTGACCGACACCCCCGCCACCGGCGCCTGGACCTACCAGTCCCCTCCGGTGGCGGCCCACAACCGGCCCTATTACCTGGGGCCTCAGACCTGACCGAGGTCGATCTCCACCGGGAAGGGAGCCGCCGCCTTGAGGACTCCGGTGCACATGTCCCCGTCCCGGTAGGTCTTCGTCGCCGGGTCGAGAACGTAGGTGTACACGAGAGGAACCCCCGTCGCCGCCTGCTCGATCCGCCAGTAGAAACCGATGCCTGCCTTGGCGTACTGGTCGACCTTCACGATCCGGTCAGTGGTCTCCGACCCCGGCGACACGACCTCCGCGACCAGCAGCACGTGTTCGGGGCGGGTGGGGGTGACGTCGATCGTGTCCGCGCGGTACACGACGACGTCCGGGCGGCGGTTGGTGAGCGGGACGTCTTGAAGTCGGACGGCGAAGCCAGTGTCCGCGTTCCACTCCGGGCCCGAGGCGGCGTCCAGGGCGTTTGCCAGAATCCGGGCCAGCCGACTGCGCCGCTTGGACGCGCTCGGGGTGACGACCACCATCCCGTACACGACCTCGACACCGGCACGCTGTTCCTCGGACCAGGAGTCGTACTCCTCGGCCGTGATCTGCTCAGGCGATCCGCTCCAACAGCTCACCGGTGCGGAAAATCCGAGGTGTCGAGCGTGAGGTTGAAAGGCTTGGGCAAGTCGATCGGGTCGCCGAACTTGCCCGCCTTCAGGACCCGGTAGACGTCGTTCTGCGGTTCGCCGTAGAGGGTGATCGTGGGACCGCCGTCCGCCCAGCGGTCGACGAGCAGGTACAGCGGGATGCCTGCGGTGGCATAGGCGGCGGGCTTGCTCACCCGGTCGTGCCGGGCGTTGGACTTGGACGTCACCTCGACGACGAGTTCCGCGAGCGCGGCCGGGACGTACGCGTCCGTCTCAAGGTCCTCCTGCTCCGGCATCACGACCATGTCGGGGATCAGCATCCCCAAGCGCGACGGCACAGCGATGGCCAGCGTCTGGTAGATACCCCAGTCCTCGGGGATCACCGAGTAAAGACGGCGTTGAATACGTTCCGCGATCACGTTGTGGCGGTATGCGGGAGCGGGTGACACGGTGATGATCCCCTCGATGATCTCCACCTTGCTGCCCTCGGGCCATTCCATCTCCCCCCAGAACCGGACAAGGTTGTCCCAGCTCTGCTCGGGGTCGTGGCCCACGGTGAGTGCGCTCATGGCGATCTCCTATTCGGTGTGTCACCGATCCCAGCATGCCGAACGGGACCGGTGACGGTCCACCGGTCCCGCTCACCCGAAAGGGTCAGGCGATCCGCTCCAGCACCACCGGCGAAGCCGAGAAAGCCGTCCCGGGCGCCGCGATGTCGTACGAACCCTCGATCGCCTCAAGGGCGTAGTCGAAGCGGTCCGGGGTGTCGGTGTGGAGGGTCAGCAGGGGCTGGCCGGCGGTGATCAGGTCGCCCGGCTTGGCGTGCATCTCCACGCCCGCGCCCGCCTGGACGGGGTCCTCCTTGCGAGCGCGACCGGCGCCCAGGCGCCAGGCGGCGAGGCCGATGTCGTAGGCGTCGAGGCGGGTCAGGACGCCGGAGGAGGCGGCCGTGATCACGTGCTGTTCGCGGGCGACCGGCAGCGCCGCGTCCGGGTCGCCGCCCTGGGCCGAGATCATCCGGCGCCAGACGTCCATCGCGGAGCCGTCGGCGAGGGCCTTGGCCGGGTCGGCGTCGCGGACGCCGGCCGCGTCCAGCATTTCGCGGGCCAGGGCGATGGTCAGCTCGACGACGTCCGAGGGGCCGCCGCCCGCGAGGACCTCGACGGATTCGCGGACCTCAAGGGCGTTGCCGGCCGTGAGACCCAGGGGGGTGGACATGTCCGTGAGCAGCGCGACCGTCTTCACCCCGTGGTCCGTGCCGAGGCCGACCATCGTGGAGGCCAGCTCGCGGGCGTCCTCGATGGTCTTCATGAACGCGCCGGTGCCGACCTTGACGTCCAGGACCAGCGAACCCGTGCCCTCGGCGATCTTCTTGGACATGATCGAGGAGGCGATCAGCGGAATCGCCTCGACGGTGCCCGTGACGTCGCGCAGGGCGTACAGCTTCTTGTCGGCGGGGGCGAGGCCGTCACCCGCCGCGCAGATCACCGCGCCCGTGCCCTCCAGCACGGACAGCATCTCCTCGTTGGACAGCAGCGCGCGCCACCCCGGGATGGACTCCAGCTTGTCCAGCGTGCCGCCGGTGTGGCCGAGCCCGCGGCCCGAGAGCTGGGGGACGGCCGCGCCGCACGCGGCGACCAGCGGCGCCAGCGGGAGCGTGATCTTGTCGCCGACGCCGCCCGTGGAGTGCTTGTCGGCCGTCGGACGGGAGAGCGACGAGAAGTCCATACGCTCGCCGGACGCGATCATCGCGGCGGTCCAGCGGGCGATCTCGCGGCGGGTCATGCCGTTGAGGAGGATGGCCATGGCGAGCGAGGACATCTGCTCGTCGGCGACCTCGCCCCGGGTGTACGCGTCGATGACCCAGTCGATCTGCTGGTCGGTGAGTTCGGCGCGGTCCCGCTTGGTGCGGATGACGGAGATGACGTCCATGGCCATGTGGTGCTGGTTCCTTCCGAAGGAAGTGCGGCCCCCCTGACACCTGAAGAAAGGGGGACCGCACGGGAGTTACTTGGTGAGGTGTCCGGGGCCGAAGGCCTGGGGGAGCATCTCGGAGAGGGGGAGGATCCCCTCGGGGGTCTCCAGCAGGAGATCGGGGCCGCCGTGCTCGTACAGCAGCTGACGGCAGCGTCCGCAGGGGACGAGGATGTCGCCGCTGCCGTCGACGCAGGTGAAGTGGGTCAGCCGGCCGCCGCCCGTGCGGTGCAGCTCCGACACGAGCCCGCACTCCGCGCACAGGCCGAGGCCGTACGACGCGTTCTCCACGTTGCAGCCGGAGATCGTGCGGCCGTCGTCGACGAGGGCGGCGACCCCTACGGGATACCCCGAGTAGGGGGCGTACGCACGGGACATCGCCTCCTGGGCGACCCCCCTCAACTGCTCCCAGTCGACGCTCACTTGCCCTGCCCCTTCCGGTACGGCAGCCCGTCCGCCTTCGGCATCCGCAGGCGCTGTGCGGAGAAGGAGAGGACGAGGAGGGTGACGAGGTAGGGCGCGGCGGTGACGAGCTGGCGGGGAACCTCGTCCGTGTTGGCGTACCAGACGAACATCACGACGGAGATCACGAGGGAAATCGCGGCCGAGACGTACTTCTTGCGGAACACCTGGTACGCCGCCGCCGCGACCAGCACCAGCGCGAGCAGCAGGAGCAGCGCGTGGACGTTGGTCGTGCCGCCCCGGAGGTTGAGGCTGTCGGTGTAGCCGAAGAGGCCGGCGCCGAGGGCGAGGCCGCCCGGCATCCAGTTGCCGAAGATCATGGCCGCGAGGCCGATGTAACCGCGCCCGGCGGTCTGGCCGTCGAGGTACACGTTCGACGCGACGATCGACAGGAACGCCCCGCCGAGGCCCGCGAAACCACCCGAGATGATGACCGCGAGGTACTTGTACTTGTACACGTTGACGCCGAGGGACTCGGCCGCGACCGGGTTCTCGCCGCAGGACCGCAGCCGCAGCCCGAAGGCCGTCCGCCACAGCACCCACCAGGTCACGGGGACGAGCGCGACGGCGACGACCGTCAGCGGGGACAGGTTCGTCACCAGACCGCCGACGAGGCCCGCGATGTCGGAGATCAGGAACCAGTGCTTGTCGTTGAGGGTCTCCAGCCAGCTGGAGAGGCCCGGGATGTCGAAGTTGCCGAGCGAGTCGATCGGCGGGGACTGCTTGGAGGAGCCCTGCGGGGCGCCCTCGAAGGTGAACTTCGACAGGTAGCGGGTCAGGCCGAGGGCCAGGATGTTCAGCGCCACACCGGAGACGATGTGGTTGACGTTGAAGGTGACGGTGGCGATCGCGTGCAGGACGGCGCCGAGCGCGCCGCCGAGGATGCCGAAGACGACACCGACCCACGGGCCCCACTGGTAGCCCGCCCAGGCACCGAACCAGGTGCCGAGGATCATCATGCCTTCGAGGCCGATGTTGACGACGCCGGCCCGCTCGGCCCACAGGCCACCGAGCCCGGCGAGGCCGATCGGCACGGCGAGGCGCAGGGCCGTCGACATCTGGCCGGTGGAGGTGATGCCGTCGGCGCCGGAGATCAGGCGGACGATCGAGGTCAGGACCAGCACGCCCGCGATGATCAGCAGGAGGACCGGCAGGGAGATACGGCGGCTGCCCTTGCCGGGCTGCTTCGCCTGGGGCTTGGCGACGGTCGCGGTGGCCATCAGACCGCCACCTCCTTCTTGACGTTCTGAGCGGCTTCGGCGGCGAGCTGCGCGCCGACCTGCTTCTGCTGGCGGCGCAGACCCCACTGCCGTACGGCCTCGTAGCTGATGACGACGGCGAAGACGATCAGGCCCTGCATGATCGTGGCGATCTCCTTCTCGTACGCCACCGGCATGGCGTAGTCGAGGGCGGGGGACGCCTTGTCGAGGAAGGCCCACAGCAGCGCGGCGAGCGCGATGCCGCCGGGGTTGTTGCGGCCGAGGAGGGCGATGCCGATGGCGGTGAAGCCGAGGCCCGCCGGGAAGCTCAGGCTGTAGGTGTGCGCGTCGCCGAGCAGCAGCGGGAGGCCGGAGATGCCGGCGACGGCGCCGGAGACCAGCATCGCCGTGATGACCATCCGCTTGGCGTCGACGCCGGACGCGGCGGCGGCCGTCTCCGACTCGCCGGTGGCGCGCAGGTCGAAGCCGAAGCGGGTGCGGTTGAGGACGAGCCAGTACGCGACGCCGAGGGCCGCCGCGAGGAAGACGAGGCCGTAGATCTCGCCGACGTCCGCGCCGAGGTTGATGCCGGGCATCCAGCCGGAGTCCTTCATGACCCCGGTCGTGACGTTGTCACCGACGAGGACGCCGAAGTTGTCGCGCAGGGTGAGGTACCCGATGAGGCTGGTCGCGATGGAGTTCAGCATGATCGTCGCGACGACCTCGGAGACACCCCGGGTGACCTTGAGGACGCCCGCGATACCCGCCCACATCGCGCCGGTCAGCGCGCCGACCAGGAGCAGCAGCGGGATCTGGAGGAACCCCGGGAGCGCGACGTGCGCGCCGACGATCGCCGTCACCAGGGCGCCGAGGCGGTACTGGCCGTCGACGCCGATGTTGAAGAGGTTCATGCGGAAGCCGAGGGCGACCGCGAGGGCGGCGATGTAGTACATCGACGCCTGGTTGATGATCAGGACCTGGATGTCGGAGTAGGGGATCTGCTCCAGCATCAGCCGGTACGGCTCGATCGGGTTCTTGCCGGAGGCGAGCAGCACGACCGAGGTCAGCAGGATCGCCGCGACGAGCGCGATGACCGGACCGGCCACCGCGAGGAGCACGCGCTCCTTGTCGAACTTCTTCATCGGGCGTCGGTCTCCCCTTCGGTGGCTTCAGCTTCTTCCATGTGCTCCAGGTGTCCGCTGGCGGCGCCGGTCATCGCCGACCCCAGCTCCTCCGGAGTGATCGTCGCCGGGTCCGCGTCGGCGACCAGCTTGCCGTCGTAGATGACGCGGAGCGTGTCGGACAGGCCGATCAGTTCGTCGAGGTCGGCGGAGATCAGGAGGACGGCGAGGCCCTCGCGGCGGGCCTCGCGGATGCGGTCCCAGATCTGGGCCTGCGCGCCGACGTCCACGCCGCGCGTGGGGTGCGCGGCGATCAGGAACTTCGGGTCGTGGCTCATCTCGCGCCCGACGATCAGCTTCTGCTGGTTGCCGCCGGAGAGGGAGGCGGCGGTGACGTCGATGCCGGGGGTGCGGACGTCGTACTCCTCGACGATCCGGCGGGTGTCGGCCTGGGCGCCCTTGGGGTCGAGCCAGAAGCCCTTCGCGTTGGGCTTCTCGGTGACGTGGCCGAGGATGCGGTTCTCCCAGAGGGGGGACTCCAGGAGGAGGCCCTGGCGGTGGCGGTCCTCGGGGATGTAGCCGACGCCGGACTCGCGGCGCTTGCGGGTGGGCCAGGGGGTGATGTCCTCGCCGAGGAACGCGACCGTCCCGGAGTCGGCGTTCTTCGTGCCGATCAGCGCGTCGATCAGCTCCGTCTGGCCGTTGCCCTCGACGCCGGCGATGCCCATGACCTCGCCGGCGTGGATGGTGAAGGTGACGTCGTCCAGGACCTTCTTGACCTCGCCGGTGGCGGGCTGGCCCTCCACGCCGGACGAGGCGCCGAGGGAGGCGCCGCCGGCCGCGTACACCGTGAGGCCCTCGACACGGAGGACGGCCCGGTCGGTGACCGTCGACTCGGAGGTCTCCGGGGTGGGCAGCTCGCTGCCGACCATCAGCTCGGCGAGCTGGCGGGGGGTCGTCTCGGCGGGGATCGCCGTCCCGACGGTCGTCCCGCGCCGGATGACGGTGATGTCGTCCGCGACGGAGAGGACCTCGCCGAGCTTGTGGCTGATGAAGATGACCGAGAGGCCCTCGGACTTCAGCTCGCGGAGGTTGCCGAAGAGGGCGTCGACCTCCTGGGGGACGAGGACGGCGGTCGGCTCGTCGAGGATGAGGGTGCGGGCGCCTCGGAAGAGGACCTTGAGGATCTCGACGCGCTGGCGTTCGGCGACGCCGAGGTCCTCGACGAGCGCGTCGGGGCGGACGCCGAGGCCGTAGCGGTCCGAGATCTCCTTGATCTTCTTGCGGGCGCCGGCGCCGATCCCGTACAGCTTCTCGCTGCCGAGGACGACGTTCTCCAGCACCGTGAGGTTGTCGGCCAGCATGAAGTGCTGGTGGACCATGCCGATGCCGCGCGCGATGGCGTCGCCGGGGCTGTTGAAGGCGACCGTCTCGCCGTCGACCGTGATCGTGCCCTCGTCCGGCTTCTGCATGCCGTAGAGGATCTTCATCAGCGTCGACTTGCCGGCCCCGTTCTCGCCGACCAGGGCGTGCACGGTGCCCTTCTTGACGGTCAGGTGGATGTCGTGGTTGGCCACGACCCCGGGGAACCGCTTCGTGATGCCCGCCAGCTCGACCGCGGTCTGCGACTCTGCGGTGGGCGGAGGGCTGCTGGACGCGTCGATGGCGCACTCTCCTTGAGAAAGGGGCCATCTACGCGCGTAGCGCCCCTACTTTAAATAGAGCCCGGATCCGATCGATTGTTTTCGGCCTCGATCCGTTCCGAGCATTGTGCCGCGCGAACGGGGTGCAGGGAGACGAACCTCCACGCACCCCGTCGCTGAGCGGTAACGGTGTCATCACGACACCCGTGACCGGTGTCAGACAGTCGTCTTGACGACGATCTTCCCGGACTTGATGCCCTCTTCCGCCTTCTTCACCGCGTCCTGGATGGCCGCGTCGTCCGCGAACTTCGGGTTGGAGTTCGAGAGGGAGACGCCGCCGTTGGTGAGGGAGCCGCGGATCTCGCCGGACTGCGGCTTGCCGTCGTGGACGGACTTGGCGAGGTCGTACACCGCGCCCTCGACGTTCTTCATGGCCGAGGTCAGGATGGACGCCTTGTAGGCGGCCAGCGCGGTCTGGTTGTACTGGTCGGAGTCGACGCCGATCGCCCAGATCTTCTTGGCCGCGGCGGCCTTGATGACGCCCTGGCCGGAGAGGCCGGCGGCGGCGTAGATGACGTCGGCGCCGCCGTCGATCTGGCCGTCGGCCGCGGACTCACCCTTGTCGGGGCTGGAGAAGCCACCCTCGGCGGCGGTCTCGGTCAGGTACTGCGACTTGACCTTGACGCTTTTGTCCGTGTCCGTGACACCCTGCCGGAAGCCCGCCTCGAACTTCTGGATCAGCGGCACGTTCACGCCACCGACGAAGCCGACGGTCTTGGACTTGGTGGCCTTCGCGGCGGCGACACCCGCGAGGTAGGACGCCTGCTCCTCGTGGAAGACGAGGTCGGCGACGTTCGCGGCCTTGATCGTGTTGTCGTCGACGATGCCGAAGGTGACCTTCGGGTACTTCGCCGCGACCTCCTTGACGGCCGGCGCGTAGGCGTAGCCGACGCCGATGACAGGGTTGTAGCCCTGCTTCGCGAGGCTCTCCAGGCGCTGCGTCTTGTCCGCGTCCGACTCGCCGTCCTGCGGCTCGACCGCGTTGGACTTGTAGCCGAACTCCTTGTCGGCCTTGTCCATACCGGCGGTCGCGGCGTCGTTGAAGGACTGGTCGCCCTTGCCACCGACGTCGTACGCCAGCGCGAGGCCGAGGTTCTTCTTCTCACCTGCGGACGACGTGGACGACGTGGACGAGCTTCCGCAGGCGGAAACGGTCACGGCGAGTGCTGCGGTACAGACACCCGCGAGCGTGAGACGGGAAACCCGGCGCATGGTGCGAGACTCCTTTGTGCAGGCGCCCTATACCAGGCGCTGGTTCCGCGGCAGCGTAACGCGCGTAGACCGGCAGGAAAAACCCTTCTGTCCGGTCCGTTACCGAGCTGTGGCCACATTCTGGTTTCAGATTACGGACAGCAATACGCCCCTCGCTTCACGCGAGGGGCGTATGGGTGAAAGAAGAAGATCACTTGGTGATCTTGACGGTCACCTTGCCGTCGACAATGTCCTTCTTTGCCTGGTCCACGGCGGCCACGACGTCCTTCATCGCCTTGTACTTCGGGTTGGTGTCGGAGAAGCCGACGCCGTCGTTGGAGAGGGAGCCGCGGATCTCGCCGGACTGCGGCTTGCCGTCGACGACCGACTTCACCAGGTCGTACACCGCGCCGCCGACGTTCTTGGTGGCGGAGCCGAGGATGAAGTCCTTGTACGCGGCCAGCGCGGACTGGCTGTACTGGTCGGAGTCGACGCCGATCGCCCAGACCTTCTTGGCGGCGGCCTCGCTGATGATGCCCTGGTTGGAGAGGCCGGCCGCGCCGTAGATGACGTCCGCGCCCGCGTCGATCTGGCCGCTCGCCCCCGCCTTGCCCTTGTCGGGGCTGGAGAAGCCGCCCTCGGCGGGGGTCTCGGTCAGGTACTGCGACTCGATCTTGATGGACTTGTCGACGGACTGCACGCCCTGGACGAAGCCCGCCTCGAACTTGTGGATCAGCGGGATGTTGACGCCGCCGATGAAGCCGACGTGCTTCTTCTTGGTGGCCTTGGCCGCGGCGACGCCCGCGAGGTACGAGCCCTGCTCCTCGTGGAAGACCATGTCGGCGACGTTCTTCGCCTTGGCCGTGTCGTCGTCGATGATCCCGAAGGTGGTGTTCGGGAACTTCGCGGAGACCTCCTTGACGGCAGGACCGTAGACGAAGCCGACGCCGATCACCGGGTTGTAGCCGGCCTGCGCGAGCTGGGTGAGCCGCTGGATCTTGTCCGCGCTCGACTCGCCGTCCTGCGGCTCGACGTCCCGGCCGGGGATCTTGAAGTCGGTCATGGCCTTCTGCATGCCCGCGTACGCCGCGTCGTTGAAGGACTGGTCGCCCTTGCCGCCGATGTCGTACGCGAGGCCGACGCCCTTGCCGGCGTAGCCGCCCGCCGAGGAACCGCTTGCTTCCGGTTTCTTGGAGTTCGAGCTGGTGCTGGACTCGCCACAGGCCGTGGCGGCGAACGCGAGGGCGGCCACGACCGCGGCGACCTGGGTCCCTCTGGATATCCGATGACGCATGACGAGTCCCCTCACATGGTGGAGCCCTCCGTGAAGGCTCCCCCAACAAGCCGTTCTCGGTGGCGATTTCGGGCACCGTAACGCGCGTAGAAGAGGAGAGGAACGGGGTTTCTCCCGGCCGTTACCGATTCGTGCCGAGCCCGCGTTACGGCTGCGCACAGGGGGTTACGGCGAGGTGACGGGGTACGACAAAGGGGCGCTTTCCGGAACTCGGTGATTCCGGGGCGCCCCTTCGCGGAAAGCGGTTACGCCGTCCTCGTCACCGCGTCCAGCAGCGCGGCGGCGGTGAACAGCTCGACGCCGACGGTGATGGCGTGCTCGTCCGCGTCGAAGTTCCCCTGATGCAGGTCGCGCACGGTCCGCTCACCCGGCGTGCGCACGCCGAGACGGGCCATCGCGCCGGGGACGTGCTCCAGGTACCAGGAGAAGTCCTCGCCGCCGAGGCTCTGTTCGGTGGACTCGACGGACTCCGCGCCGCGCCGCGCCGTCATCGCGTCCCTCAACAGGCCGGTGACTTCGGGGTCGTTGACGACCGGGGGGACGCCCCGGACGTAGTTGATCTCCGACTTGGCGTGGTGCATGTTCGCGACCTCGTCGATCGCGGCGACGACGATGTCCGGGGCCTGCCGCCACGCCTCGATGTCGAGGCAGCGGACCGTGCCGGACAGCTCCGCGTGCTGCGGGATCACGTTCGGCGCGTGCCCGCACTCGATCCGGCCCCACGTGACGGCGAGCCCGGCGCGGGTGTCGACACGCCGTCCGACCAGGGCGGGGACGTCGGTGGCGACGCGCGCGGCGGCGGTGACGAGGTCGGTCGTGAGGTGAGGGCGGGCGGTGTGGCCGCCCGGACCGTCCAGCGCGATCTCCAGCCGGTCGCAGGCGGAGGTGATGGCGCCCTCCCGGATGCCGATCTTCCCCGCGTCGACCCTGGGGTCGCAGTGCACGGCGACGATCCTTCCGACGCCCTCCAGCACCCCGTCCTCGATCGCGTCCGCCGCGCCGCCGGGGAGGATCTCCTCGGCGGGCTGGAAGATCAGCCGCACGGGGCGGGGGAGCTTCCCCTGCCGGTGCAGCTCCGCGAGGACCAGGCCGGCGCCGAGGACGACGGTGGTGTGGACGTCGTGGCCGCAGGCGTGGGCTCGGTCGGGGACCGTCGAGCGGTAGGTGCAGGTCGACTTGGTGTCGGGGATGGGGAGGGCGTCGATGTCGGCGCGGAGGGCGAAGAGGCCCGGGGAATCGGCGGGGGTGGTCACGCCGGGGGTCTTGGCGCCGGAGTTTTTGGCACCGAGTCTGCCGTCGGACACCGGACCCTTGTCGATGCCGATGTCGCAGACCAGTCCCGTGCCCCCCGAGAGGACGCGTGGCTTCAGGCCGGCCTTCTCCAGGCGGGCCTTGATCGCGGCCGTCGTGCGGAACTCCTGGTTGCCGAGCTCGGGGTGCATGTGCACGTCGCGGCGGAAGGCGACGAGTTCGGCGAACAGGGCCTCCGGAAGGACGCCGGGGAGCGGCGATTCGCCGGCCGGGTCTTCGGACTCTCGGGACATCAGTTGCTTCACCCTCTGAAGGGTAGGACGCCGAGGTGGTCAACTGACCCGTGAACCACAAAACTTCAGCCCGTCAGGCGAAGAAAAGTGGCCGCGCGGCGCATGGCTGGCAGGGCGGATGGGTAGACTCGCCCGCTCTTGCGAGGGGTACCGCAGGGGGCGATCCGCAAACCCGTCCGGGGTTTCCCGGACCACCACCCTTATCACGAGGACTCGACAGTCCGCGGTTCCTGTCCATCTGATGAAACCGGTTGCTCTGCGGTTACTTGGCGTAGCGGCCTGCTCCAGAGCAGGGTCACCGCGAGGAGCGCCGCGAGCGGGGGCAGCCACGGCAGGATACCGTTGCCGGACAACGGGCCGATGATCAACCCCGTTGTGGCAGCGGTGAGTTGGAGTGCCAGCGACTGGACGGAGAGCGCGGTGGCGCGGCGGTCGTCCGGGACGCGGTGGTGCAGGAGGTCGTTGAGGTTCGGGTTGACGACACCGAGAGTGACGTAGAACAACCCGTACCCCGCGAGAGCTACGGCGTTCGGACCGGCCCCGAGCAGGAGCAGCGCGCCCGTCGCGAGCGCCGTCGCCGTCATCACGAGCGTCGTGCCGAACGCCCAGCCGAAGACGAAGCGTTGGTGCTCGCCGAGTTGGACGCCGGTCATGCCGACGA